>JAXJXL010000036.1:0-16966 GCA_036307525.1 Faecalimonas sp. | reverse complement strand
GTTATAGTATTCATAGCGATTGGGCCTTTCCTTAGATTTGTTTTTTGTGGTGATTAACATTCTAATAGTTCAATCGCTTTTTGTATAGATAAAAAGTCTCACATCAATTGTAACGCTACAGTTTTTTTGTTTGCTGTCTAAAATTGCAATAGAATTTCTCACAATAACATGGTACAATAGGAAAAGATATGAAAATCTAACGGAGTGAGAGATGAAAACAACAGTAGTAAACAAAAGATACGAGGATGTAATTGCCTTGCCGAAGGAGAAGCGGTTTAAGCCTATGAAGCAAAGCATGTTCTTTCGTGTACTTTTAAAAGTTGCTTCCAGCTTTGATTTGGCAGTAGCTCGTTTCAAGTGTAATAAGATTGGTATGGAGCAGTTGCAACCGGATGAGCCGTGTTTGGTGCTGATGAATCATTCCAGTTTTATCGATTTGGAGATTGTAGCGTCAGTGCTATTTCCAAGAAAATTTAATATCGTTGCAACCAATGATTCATTTATGGGGATTATGAAATGGTTGATGCGATTGATTGGCTGTATTCCAACAAGTAAATTTGTTACAGACACAAGACTGATTCGAGATATGATTTACTGTGTAAATGAGTTGAAGAGCTCAGTAGTGATGTATCCGGAAGCAAGTTACAGCTTTGATGGAACGGCAACACCTTTGCCGGATAGTATAGGTCGTTTTGTTAAAATGCTAGGTGTTCCGGTTGTCATGGTTCGTACCTATGGAGCATTTTCAAGGCAACCATTATACAACTGCCTGCGAAAACGAAACGTACAAGTGACAGCAGATATGAAATACGTGTTGTCGGCAGAAGATGTGGTTGTAAAGAGTCCAGATGAAATTAATGAGATTATGAATAGAGAGTTTGATTTCGATAATTTCAAATGGCAGCAGGAGAATAAGATATCTATTCTAGATGCAGAACGTGCAGAGGGGCTGAACCGAGTTCTGTATAAATGTCCACATTGTATGACAGAAAGCAAGATGGTAGGAAAGGGAATCACACTTACTTGTGAGCATTGTGGCAAGCAGTATGAGCTTACAGAGTATGGCTACTTGCAGGCAACAGACGGTGATGGGAAGTTTGAACATATTCCGGACTGGTATCGCTGGGAAAGAGAATGTGTTCGTCAGGAAATTTTAGATAATACATACGAGTTGAAGGTGCAGGTGGACATCTGCATGATGGTAGATATGAAAAAGATTTACCGCGTGGGTGAGGGCATCCTAGAACACAACACAGAAGGCTTCCGCTTAACGGGATGCAATGGGAAACTTAATTACAGCCAGAAAGTGACAGCATCCTATAGTTTGTATGCAGATTATTATTGGTATGAAATCGGAGATGTAATCTGCATTGGTGATAATTCAGTATCTTACTATTGTTTTCCGAAATCAGAGGGAGACGTTGTTGCAAAGACACGTCTAGCAACAGAAGAGTTGTACAAGATAGCAAAAGAAGCAAGAAAAAGAGGTTAGTAGAGTATGGAGAATTTTAAATCCGTTTTTTTGGAATCTTATCAGTCTTTATATTGCCGCGCGAAAAGTATTATGAATAAGGAAGAAGATGTCCTTGCGCTTATGAAGGAAGTGTATTTACTGGCGGCGGAAACAAATGTGGCAGATGTAAATGCAAAAGCATGGACGACAAAACAAATGTATATTGTTGGTTGTGGGAAATTCAGAAAGAAAAAAGCTCGTGAGGCGGAGCTTGTCGAATTGTTGGAATCAGAATATGAAGCAGGTAAAGGCATAGATACAGACAAAACAAAGGAATTGATCTGTGAGACCTTTATGGAGCTCCCGGATTTGTATCATGCAATCTTAGTTGCATTTTATATGGACAAGTATTCCGTAAAAGAACTTGCAGCTATGACAGGATACAATGCCGGTGTTATCATCAATCGTCTGAATTATATTCATAAATACTTAAGCAAGAAGCTGGAGGATTATCAGGAAGAACATAAAGTAAAGGTACAGTTCTCGGTTGAAATGGTATATGAAGCGCTGAAACAATGGGCTGCTGACAATAGGATGGATGAGACCGTAGCGCAGAACCTTTACACTGGCCTATGCAAGGAACTGGATTTGCAGGTAGAAACTCTGGTGAGTGAAGTGGATGAATCAGATGATGCAGATGTGTCAGATAAGGT
This sequence comes from Faecalimonas sp., assembly GCA_036307525.1. Taxonomy (GTDB): domain Bacteria; phylum Bacillota; class Clostridia; order Lachnospirales; family Lachnospiraceae; genus Faecalimonas. The sequence goes on along the minus strand of JAXJXL010000036.1, from coordinate 14,800 downwards.
GCAAGAAGAGGAGTCTGAGAACGGAATAGACGCTGTGAAGGAAGAACTTCAAGCTTACAGCGTGAAAAAGGGATTGGACAAGAGGCAGGTTGTGCTTGTTGCAACGATTGTAGGAGGATTGGCTGCTCTGGCCCTTGTAGTAATCCTGATATTAGGAAATGGTGATAAGAAGGAAGAACCGAAAGATAATAAACCACCGGTAGAGCAAAATGAGGACGACATTCAAGCGGATGATGTACAGGAAGATAATACACAGGATGATGAGACTCAAACCGAAGTTCCAGAGGGTGAGGCGCAAGATGATGCAACTCAGGACGAGGATATTCAGGCGGAAAAGGATTCTACCTATATTTTACCGGATAGTAATTCAAGAAAGCTTACCAGGGCTGATTTGCAGGGCCTGTCTAAGGAAAAACTACGCTTGGCAAGAAATGAAATCTTTGCAAGACATGGAATGATTTTTGGCGTACCAGATTTGGATGCGTATTTTGGAGAAAAATCATGGTACAAGCCAACCTATTCATATGATGATTTCTATGACAAAGTTGAGATGTCAGCGATTGAAGAAGCGAACGTTGCATTGATTAACCAAGTGGAAGAAGGATTACAATAAAGTATAGAAGGAGAAGAGAAAAACCTCTTCTCTTTTTTTATGCTTGGTGCTATAATTAATTCGTTGTACATTGGTAACTAAATATTGTTGCATTTATATTGCAAGCATTTAATTTCTCTTCTAGCGCCAGCGCCAGCTAAGTGATAGCTGGACGACGAGGAAAAGGGTTATCGAAAATTCGGCGGATGCCCTTTCGTGCCTTCCCAGCGCGTATGTATCGGCAAATATGTGGGAGACTGCAAAACAAATTCGGTATAATGGGAACCATTTTGGAAAAATAATAATAAAATAAATATAAGTAAAGAAGGGAAATTTTATGTGTGGAATTGTGGGATATACAGGAGCAAAAGATGTGGGACAACTTTTGCTTGATTCATTAGAATTATTAGAGCATAGAGGGTACGACAGCGTAGGAATCGCTCGAGTCATGAGCGTGACAGACAATGTGCGTATCGATAAATGTGTAGGAAGAGTGCGTGATTTAAGAGCGGAGTGTGAGAAGACAAGTATTCTTTCTACCTGCGGCATTGGCCATACCAGATGGGCAACTCATGGTGGCGTGTTAAAAAAGAATGCACACCCGCACCGCTGTGGAAAAGTGACTGTTGTTCACAATGGGATTGTGGAAAATTATCGTCAATTGATTGAAGATTATGAGCTACAGGATCAATTGGTTTCAGAAACAGATACAGAGGTAGTAGCTGCTTTGTTAGACCATTATTATCATGGCGATGCACAAAGAACAATTCAAAAGGTAGCAGGTAAATTGAAGGGTACCTATGCCCTTGTTATGATGTTTGAAGATCAACCAAGGGTGATTTATGCCATTCGTAACGTCAGCCCTATCGTTGTGGCAGAGTGTGAAGAAGGGATGATGCTAGCATCTGATTTAACAGCCCTCGGACAATTTACAAAACAATATTTTGTGATGCCGGAAAATGTGATTTTGAAAATGGAAGCAGAACGGATGGAGTTGGTGGATTTCGATGGAAATGAGATGCAGCCGGAACTCTTAACACTTGATTGGGAAATGCAGAGTCTTGGTAAAAATGGCTACCCATTCTATATGGAAAAAGAAATCATGGAGCAACCGGATACATTTATGGCTACTGTTAAGAACAGAATTGTGAATGGATTACCTGATTTTACGGCAGACGGTGTGTCGGATGAGGCATTGACTTCATGTGAGAGAATCTGTGTTGTGGCTTGCGGAACAGCATGGCATGCAGGGTTGATGCTACAGGCTTTGGTGAAATCTGTTTTGCACATGCATATCGATGTGGAGCTGGCATCGGAATTTATGTATTCGGACCCAGTCATTAATGAGAACACCTTGCTCATTGCTGTGTCACAATCCGGGGAAACGGTAGATACATTAGAAGCAGTGAAATATGCAAAACAAAAAGGAGCAAAATGTCTGGCTGTTTTAAATGTGCGCGGTTCTTCCATTGCGCGTGAAAGTGATTACGTGCTTTACACGGAAGCAGGACCGGAAATTGCAGTGGCAAGTACAAAGGCTTATACTACTCAGTTAGCGGTTATGTATCTTTTGGTGGCGAAGATGGCACTTCTCAGAGGAGCGTATACGGTAGAAGAAACTCGCCATTACATGGAAGAATTTCAGCGGGTTCCAGAAGCGATTTCAAAAGTTTTGGAACAACGAAATGAAATCCATGTGGTTGCCAAAAATGTATTGGAAGCAAAAGATTTATTTATGATTGGACGTGGCACGGATTACTCTACCTTGTTGGAGGGCTCTTTGAAGTTAAAAGAAGTATCCTATATTCATTCTGAGGCATATGCGGCCGGTGAATTAAAGCATGGACCGATTGCATTGATTACGGAGGGCGTTCCGGTGGTTGCACTGGTTACACAAGAAAAGCTAATGTCAAAGGAATTGTCTAATATCAAGGAAGTGAAAGCACGTGGTGCCAGTGTCGTGCTCTTTATTAAACAATCGCTGGCAGAGCAATTAAAAGAAGATTACGAAGTTGTACTTCTTCCAGATTTGGAGGATAAATTCATGGTATTTCCAGCAGCAGTTGCACTACAACTGTTGGCATACTATGTTTCATCGGATAAAGGCTTCGATGTAGACAAACCGAGAAATCTTGCGAAGGTGGTAACGGTAGAATAAGGAAAAGAAGAGAAATTATATGTTTGCAAGACAATGTACAATTGTTTTATCAAATTTTGCTTGGCTCTAAACAGCTACAAAATGTCAGACAATTTAGAAATAATTTTACAAAATGTATTGACAAATGCAGAAATGATGATATAATAACAGTATAAACAAAAGATAAATGAAAAATAACAAAAAATAAGAACAAGGAGGACGGACCACCAAAAACTTAAATTAAAAATCAAAAGTCTTTGTATATAAAGGAGATACGTAAAATGATTGAACCAACAAATTAAGAAGGAGTATCAATTGTAAAGAAAATTGATACTCCTTTTTATTATGCGGATAACAGGACTTGAACCTGCACCGAGAAACCCCGACTAGAACCTGAATCTAGCGCGTCTGCCAATTCCGCCATATCCGCTGACAAAAGGTATTTTATCACAAAAAAGTGTGTATAGCAAGAGTAAAATATGATAAGATACTATTATAAAAAAATCAGGAGATTGAGTCAAATAGGGAGGGACAGGAATGAATCCAGTATATGAAAAATTATTAAAATGTTATGAAAGTATACAAAAGAAGATTGATTTCAAACCGGAGATTGCGTTGGTCTTAGGTTCCGGTCTTGGCGATTATGGCGAAACCATAGATATCGTAGCAACTTTGGATTATCATGATATCGAAGGATTTCCGATATCAACTGTAGAGGGACATAAAGGGCGTTTTATTTTCGGTTATATTCAGGGTGTTCCGGTGGTATGTATGCAGGGGCGCGTTCACTACTATGAAGGCTATGCCATGTCAGATGTGGTGTTGCCGACCAGGTTAATGAAAATGATGGGCGCAAAGATTCTCTTTTTGACAAATGCAGCAGGGGGATTGAACTTTGATTTCCATGCGGGAGATTTTATGATGATTACCGATCACATCATGACTTTTGTTCCGTCTCCGCTGATTGGGGAAAATATAAATGAACTGGGTGCCCGTTTTCCTGATATGAGCGATGTGTATAAAAAGGACCTTCAAGATATTATTCGAGGTGCGGCAAAGGAGCTTGGCATCAAACTACAGGAGGGTGTATACATTCAGCTTACAGGACCGAATTATGAGACCCCGGCAGAGGTGAGAATGTGCAGAACATTGGGCGCAGATGCGGCAGGTATGAGTACTGCGGCAGAAGCCGTGGCAGCCAATCACATGGGTATGAAGGTTTGTGGTATTTCGTGTATTACCAATCTGGGCTGTGGCATGCTTGACCAGCCTCTATCACATGCTGAGGTGCAGGAGACAGCAGACCGCGTGGCCGTAGATTTTAAGAGATTAATCACGCAGGCTATTGTGAATATTTATCATGCTACAAAGCAATAGAAGAAGATAGACAAACGCAGATAAGCGGAGAGCGTTAAAGATAGAACTGGATAGGACGAGAATTAATATGGAGAAAATTACAAAGCTGCGAGAAATGATAGAAAAAAGCAACCGTATTGTTTTCTTTGGCGGAGCAGGAGTTTCTACGGAAAGCAACATTCCGGACTTTCGTAGTGCGGATGGGCTATATCAGGAGAAATATCATTATCCTCCGGAACAGGTTGTGAGTCATACGTTTTTTGTGCAGAAAACAAAACTATTTTATGATTTTTACAAGAATAAAATGATGTATTTAGATGCGAAACCGAATAAAGCGCATTTAAAACTGGCAGAATTAGAACAGGCAGGAAAATTGACTGCGGTAATTACGCAAAACATAGACGGACTTCATCAGATGGCGGGCAGTAAAAATGTGTTGGAGTTACATGGAAGCATCCACCGTAACTATTGTCAGAAATGCGGCAAATTCTATGATGCAAAATACGTAAAGGAATCTCCGGGAATTCCCATCTGTGAGTGTGGTGGCATCATAAAGCCAGATGTGGTATTATATGAAGAGGGACTGGATAATACTATTATAAATAAATCGCTCAAGGCAATTAGTGAAGCGGATATGTTGATTATAGGTGGCACATCGCTAGTTGTATATCCAGCAGCAGGATTTGTTGATTATTTCCGAGGTGACCATCTGGTAGTGCTGAATAAAAGCGCGACATCTAGAGATTCCTATGCAGATTTGTGTATCCAAGAACCAATAGGTGAAGTATTAGGAGCGTTATGAACGAAAAACAAAGATTTAAAATAAGAAAGTTATTGTTGTTGTCAGCAAAAATAGGAATTGGTGCGAGCGTAGCAATTTATATTGCACAGCTTCTGAACCTGGAATATGCCACTTCAGCAGGTATTATTACATTACTTACCTTGATTACTACGAAATGGGAGACGTTGAAGCTTTCCCTTTTACGTTTGGTAACATATGCTATATCGGTGGCGTTTTGTTGGGTGATTTTTCACTTCATTCCAAATATGTGGATTGAGTATGGGATATTTCTATTCTGTATTGTTCTCTTGGGAGAAGTGATGGGATGGAGAAGCACCTTATCTGTAAATGCGGTTATAGGAACTCATTTTTTGACAACTCAGAATTTTACAGTCGAGTTTTTGATTAATGAATTGCTTTTGGTTGTGATTGGAATCGTGATTGCAATTTTTCTGAATTTGATACACATTAATAATGCACAGGAAAATGGTATTATCCAGAGCATGCGTCATGTAGAGCATCAGATGAAATTGATTCTATCTGAGCTAGCCAGCTACTTGTCGATTCAGTCATCCGGTGATAGTGTATGGGAAGATTTGATAAAATTGGAACGGGAACTAGATGAATATTTGGAACTGGCTTATGAATATCAGAATAATACGTTCCACTCTCATCCGGAATATTATATCAATTATTTTGAAATGCGAATGAAACAGTGCGGTGCACTTCACAACCTGCATTCAGAAATGAGACGAATGAGGCAGATGCCAAAGCAGGCACATATTGTTGCTGATTTTATTATGGATATTTCGCAGTATGTGACGGAAATGAATGATCCAAAGAAACAGATTGAGGAGTTGGAAGGATTACTCGCAGAACTCCGCAATGAGCCTCTTCCGGAGACTCTTGAAGAGTTTGAGGCAAGGGCAGAACTCTATCATGTGCTGATGGATATGGAGGAGTTTCTTCTATATAAAAAGAGATTCGTTGAGGAGATAGATGAGACACAGTTTCGTGTATATTGGAAACAAGAGATAGAAGGGAAATAAGGCTCAGATTGAGCCTTATTTTATGCGATAATCTTATTTACATATCCCGCAACCAAGACTGCAACCAGTCGGGGTACCGGCTAAGCCACCCATTGCAGTTTCGCGCAATTCAAAAGGTAGGCTCTTTCCAACGCGAAGCATGGCATGAGCAATTTCATCAAATGGTATATGGTGTGTGACACCGCTGAGAACCAGCTCAGCAGAGGTAATCGCATTTGCAACGCCAATTGCATTCCTGCTCTGGCAAGGTGCTTCCACTAATCCGGCAATTGGGTCGCATACAAGTCCCAGTAAGTTGGAGAGTGCAAAACTTGCAGCATCCAGACACATTTCCGGTGTTCCACCCATGATTTCTACAATGGCACTTGCTGCCATGGCACTTGCGGCACCAACTTCGGCCTGACATCCTGCTTCTGCACCGGAAACGGATGCATTTCTCATTAATAAATATCCGATGGCACTTGCATTTACAAGTCCTTTGCAGAGGGTTTCGTCATCAATATGGTGCTCGTCTGCAAGAGCGAGTAGCACACCTGGTACTACTCCGGATGAACCGGCTGTAGGAGCTGCTACAATCAGTCCCATGGAAGCATTCACTTCTAAAACAGCCATGCTATAGGAAATGGCTTTAGATAGCATGGAGCCGCAGACGCAATCCGATGTATTGCCGTGCCCCGCAACTTTCTTTGCTTCACCACCTATGAGACCACCAATAGATTTTCCAGGGGTCGTAAGAGGTTTTGTTGCTGAGTGTTTCATAATCGAAAGAGCTTTTTGTAACTTCTTTTCTAATTTTTCAGGAGCCATAGAGCCGGTTGTGATTTCTCGCAGTCTCATAATCTCAGAGATAGGAAGCTGCTGTTCTTTACATTTTTCTAATAATTCTTTTCCATTATAAAAATCCATTATTCTTTCCTCCTACATCTGAATCAGCATTAAATTATCCACGTTTGGATTCGTGCGAATCTTGTCCAGTACGTCTTCTGGAATTGGTTCGTCGGATTCCACTACAGTGTAAGCATTTGCTCCTTTGTTCTCACGGAATAAGCGCATGAATGCAATGTTTACTTCCTGTTCGCTAAGTGCCTGCGTAATGTGAGCAACAACGCCAGGCTTGTCCTGCTGATGAACGATAAGGGTGCTGTATTCACCGGTAAATTCCACGTCAATGTTATCAATACGTACAATCTTCATTTTACCGCCACCGATGGACTCACCACGAACGGATAGCTTATGCCCATTTACGCCAACAATATCAATGTCAGCAGTATTGGGATGGTTGGTAGGTGTCTGGTCATCAATAATGTATTCATACTCTACGTTCATATTTTTTGCATGCTCAAATGCATCGCGAATGCGTTCGTCATCTGTTGCAAATCCTAGAATGCCACCGAGGAGTGCTCGATCTGTTCCATGACCTCGATATGTCTTGGCAAAAGAGCCGTATAAGGTAAAGGTCACTTTTGAAATGGCTTCCGGAAACATCTTGCGAGCCATAAGTGCAATAGAAACTGCACCTGCGGTATGCGAGCTGGAAGGACCAATCATATTTGGACCTATAACGTCAAAAATACTTAAAAAGTTCATAAAAATATCCTCCTTAGGATGTATCTAACGCTAGTATAACAAGAAAAGTGGAAAAAATCATCGAAAATAAATTTTTTTGACAGAAAATGTGCTATACTCTGTTGAGAAAGTATTAGGTGAACCAATGTTAAAATTAATCGATAAATTAAAAGAAACGCAGCATCTTACAAAAGAAGAATGGGTGGCGCTGATTGAAGGGCGTACACCGGAGTTGGTGGAATATCTTTTTGCGCAGGCTCGTAGCGTGCGGGAACAAGTGTATGGGAAGGATATCTACATTCGAGGTCTTATTGAATTTACAAATTTCTGTAAAAATGATTGTCTCTATTGCGGCATTCGACGAAGTAATGAGAAAGCAAGTCGTTATCGTTTGAACTTGGATGAAATTCTAGAGTGTTGTAAAAATGGATATGAATTAGGATTTCGCACCTTTGTGCTGCAGGGCGGTGAGGATGCGTATTTTACAGATGAACGACTGGAGCAAATCGTGAAAACGATTCGTAATCAATATCCGGATTGTGCGATTACACTCTCCGTGGGAGAACGCTCTTATGAAAGCTATAAACGCTTATTTGATGCAGGAGCAGACCGCTACCTGCTCAGGCATGAGACCTATAATGCGGAACATTATGCACAGTTACATCCGGCAGAGCTGTCTGCAAAAGCCCGTCAACAATGTCTTCGAAATTTAAAGGATATCGGTTATCAGGTGGGATGTGGATTTATGGTGGGTTCGCCATATCAGACAGCAGAGCACTTGGCGGAGGATATGATGTTTCTTACCGATTTAAAACCACACATGGTTGGAATTGGTCCATTTATTCCACATAAGGATACGCTGTTTGCAAATGAACCATCGGGCACGTTGGAATTAACACTTTATATGCTTGGACTGATAAGGTTATTGCTTCCGGAGGTTCTTCTTCCGGCGACAACAGCACTTGGAACCATTGCTTCAAATGGCCGCGAGCTGGGAATGCTGGCAGGGGCAAATGTGGTCATGCCAAATTTATCTCCAAGTGTGGCTCGAGAAAAATATTTGTTATATAACGATAAAGCCTACACTGGTCTAGAGGCAGCAGAAAGCGTACAAGATTTGCAAGAGAGCATGCAGCGAATTGGCTACGAGGTGGTTGTGTCAAGGGGCGACTGGTTGGGTGAAAGGAGCAAATAAGTAATGTATAAATACAATCCGGCATCTAAAATAGCAGAAGAATTTATCAATCATGAAGAGATTCTGGAAACCTTGCAGTATGCAGAGGAAAATAAAAATAATGAAGAGCTAATTACAAGGCTTATCGAAAAGGCGAGGCTTTGCAAGGGTCTTTCCCATAGAGAGGCATCTGTTTTATTGGCCTGTGAGATTGAAGAGAAAAATCAGGAGATTTATGAGTTGGCAGCAAAAATCAAGCAGGATTTCTACGGGAATCGGATAGTAATGTTTGCACCACTTTATCTTTCTAATTATTGTGTCAATGGCTGTACATATTGTCCGTACCATGTGAAAAATAAAACAATTCCGCGTAAGAAACTATCGCAGGGAGAAGTGCGAAAAGAAGTAATTGCGCTTCAGGATATGGGGCATAAGCGCTTGGCACTTGAGGCGGGTGAGGACCCAAAGAACAATCCAATTGAATACATTTTGGAATGTATTGATACCATTTACAGCATTAAGCATAAAAACGGGGAAATCCGCCGCGTGAATGTGAATATTGCGGCAACAACGGTGGAGAATTACCGGAAACTAAAAGAAGCGGGCATTGGAACATATATTTTATTCCAAGAGACCTACCATAAAGAAAGTTACTTAGAACTGCATCCTACAGGACCAAAGCATGATTATGCCTACCACACAGAGGCGATGGATCGCGCCATGGAGGGCGGCATTGATGATGTGGGACTTGGGGTGTTGTTTGGACTTGATAAATACCGTTACGAGTTCGTGGGGCTTTTGATGCACGCAGAACATTTGGAAACTGTTTGGGGAGTTGGACCGCATACTATTAGCGTGCCCCGTCTTCGCAATGCAGATGATATTGATATCAATGCATTTACAAATGGAATTAATGATGATATTTTTGCAAAGATTGTGGCTTGTATTCGTATAGCAGTTCCATACACAGGTATGATTATTTCTACAAGGGAAAGTCAGGAATGTCGTGAAAGAGTGTTGAAACTTGGCGTTTCGCAGATCAGTGGTGGCTCCAAGACCAGCGTCGGAGGATATGCAGAACCAGACCCGGAAAGCGAAACGGGGTCTGAACAATTTGAAGTTAGTGACACGAGAACTTTGGACGAAGTCGTGAAATGGCTGATGGAGATGGGGTATGTTCCTAGTTTTTGTACAGCATGTTATCGCGAGGGGCGTACCGGTGACCAATTTATGCAGTTATGCAAGAGCGGGCAGATTCAAAACTGTTGTCATCCAAATGCACTTATGACACTAAAAGAATATTTGACAGACTATGCTTCAAAAGAGACAAAGCAGGTTGGCGAACAGTTAATCGCCAAGGAATTGCAGACGATTCCAAAAGAAAAGGTTCGTCAGATAGTAGTGGAAAATTTGCGGGCGATTGAAGAAGATAATCGGCGAGATTTTCGGTTTTAGAGAAAGGAATATGTGTATGAATCACACACCAACATCAGAACGTTTACACATTGGAATATTTGGAAAACGTAATGCAGGAAAGTCCAGCATTATCAATGCAATTACCGGACAGGACTTTGCCATCGTGTCAGATGTAAAAGGCACAACCACGGATCCGGTTCTAAAGGCAATGGAACTTCTTCCACTAGGACCGGTTGTGTTTATTGATACGCCGGGCTTGGATGATGAGGGAGAACTGGGTGAGCTGCGCGTGAAAAAAGCGTATCAGATGTTAAATAAGACGGATATTGCGCTTGTGGTGATAGATGGAAAGAATGGAATGACCGCAGAGGATGAAAGCATTTTGGCCAAGATTCAAGAAAAAGAAATTCCATGCATTGTTGTATATAATAAGAAGGATTTGGTTGCAGATGATGGTGGCGGCAGGCCGTCAAATTTGCAGAAAAGCGGAAACGCAGGGAGTTGCACGAATTGTGTTTGGGTTAGCGCAACCACTGGTGAAAGCATCGATGAACTAAAAAGGATGATTGCAAACGTGGTTCCAAAAGCAGATGTTTATAAACCGATTGTAGCCGACTTAATCAAACCTTTGGATTTCGTGGTATTGGTTGTTCCAATTGATAGTTCTGCGCCGAAGGGCAGATTGATTTTACCGCAGCAGCAGACCATTCGTGATATCTTGGAAGCGGGGGCAGTACCAGTTGTAGTAAAAGATACTGAGTTGGAAGAAATGCTTGGCAAGTTGCAGGTGAAACCAAGTCTTGTCATTACCGATAGTCAAGTATTCGGGAAAGTAGCACAGATTGTACCAAACGAGGTGCCATTAACTTCATTTTCAATCTTAATGGCTCGCTATAAAGGAGATTTAAAAAACGTTGTGAAAGGTGCCTGTGCTTTAGATGAATTGCAAGATGGCGATACAGTTCTAATTTCTGAAGGCTGTACCCATCATCGTCAATGCGAGGACATTGGAACCGTGAAACTACCAAAATGGATTGGTGAGTATACAGGCAAAGATATTCGTTTCGCATTTACCAGTGGCACGGAATTTCCAGATGATTTATCCATGTATAAAATGGTCATTCACTGTGGCGGATGCATGCTGAATGAACGTGAGATGAAGTATCGTTTGAAATGTGTAGAGGATGCCAAAGTGCCGATGACCAATTACGGAATTGCGATTGCGCATATGAAGGGAATATTAATAAGAAGCATCGGGATTTTTGAAAAAATTATTTCGGAGTGATTTACTTTTGCAAAAAAGACATTATGAAGTAACTTTTTTGCAAATATAATGAAAAGGTGTGTTTGTGGGGTAAAGAACATGAGAATACAAGGTTTACAAAGATTAACATTATTGGATTTCCCGGAGAGAACAGCGTGTACAGTATTTACTGCAGGCTGTAATTTCTGTTGTCCATTTTGTCACAACGCTTCCTTAGTGGTGGATATTCCGAAAGAGCCGGAACTCAGTGAAGAAGAATTCTTTAATTTTTTGGCAAAACGCAAAGGAATTCTTGACGGGGTGTGCATTAGTGGCGGGGAGCCATTGCTACAACCGGACATTGAAAACTTTATGCGAAAAATCAAAGACATGGGATTTGCCATTAAGTTAGATACCAATGGAAGTTTCCCAGATAAGTTGATTTATCTGGTGGAACAGGGGCTCGTGGACTATGTTGCAATGGACATTAAGAATTGTCCGGAAAGTTATGGAATTACAGCAGGAGTAGAGAAATTAGATATAGAAGCTATTAAGAAAAGTGTTTCCTATTTAAAAGAAGGTCACGTGCCGTATGAGTTTCGGACAACCGTTGTGAAGAATTATCATTTTAAAGAGAATTTTGAATTGATTGGAAAGTGGCTTCAGGGCACAGAAAAGTACTACTTACAAAACTTCGTGGATTCCGGTGATTTGATTGGAAAGAAAACAAGGGGATGCAGCGAGGAAGAAATGAAAGAGTTTCTTGCAACAGTGCAGAAATACATACCAGGCGCGAAATTGCGTGGGATATGATGGGAATATAACAAGATGTTGTGTCTTTACAATCATAAAAAAGCACAATATCTTGTTGTTTTTTATATTGACGAACACAAATCTTAGTGTTACAATGATTAAACGAGGGTTGTATTTTGTACGGAGGAAGAAAGATGTATCAAGTAAAGAAGAGAGACGGAAAGATTGCAGATTTTAACCTGCAAAAGATAGCAGCGGCTATCACGAAAGCATTTGAAGCACAAGAAATGGACACACATCCGGATATTATCGATATGCTTGCATTGAAAGTAACAGCGGACTTTAGTGCAAAGATTAAAGATGGATTTGTACGCGTGGAAGACATCCAGGATAGTGTAGAATCTGTGCTCATCCAGGCGGGATATGGCGAAGTTGCGAAGGGCTATATCTTGTATCGTAAGCAAAGAGAAAAGATTCGTAACATGAAGTCAACGGTTCTTGACTATAAAGAAATCGTGGACAACTATGTAAATGTCAATGACTGGCGTGTAAAAGAGAACTCTACAGTAACCTATTCTGTAGGTGGTCTTATCTTAAGTAACTCTGGGGCGATTACAGCAAACTACTGGCTGTCAGAGATTTATGATGAAGAAATTAGCAACGCTCATAGAAATGCTGACATTCACATCCATGATTTGTCTATGCTTACAGGGTACTGTGCAGGATGGTCACTGAAACAATTAATTCAAGAAGGCCTAGGCGGAGTAGTTGGAAAGATTACATCTGCACCGGCGAAACATTTATCTACGTTGTGTAACCAGATGGTAAACTTCTTAGGCATTATGCAAAATGAATGGGCAGGAGCACAGGCATTTTCTTCATTTGATACCTATCTTGCACCATTTGTAAAAGTAGATAACTTAAACTATGAACAAGTAAAGAAATGTGTGGAATCATTTGTATACGGTGTGAACACACCGAGCCGTTGGGGTACACAGTCACCATTTACTAACATTACTTTAGACTGGACAGTACCAAACGACCTTGCAGAGCTTCCGGCAATCGTTGGCGGCAAGGAAATGAATTTCAAATACAAAGATTGTAAGAAAGAAATGGATATGGTAAACAAGGCATTCCTTGAAATCATGATTGAAGGTGATGCGAACGGACGTGGCTTCCAATATCCAATTCCAACATATTCAATTACAAGAGACTTCGACTGGTCAGATACAGAAAACAACCGCTTATTATTTGAAATGACAGCAAAATACGGTACTCCATATTTCTCAAACTACATCAACAGTGATATGGAACCAAGTGATGTGAGAAGTATGTGCTGCCGTCTGAGATTAGATTTGCGTGAACTTCGTAAGAAATCAGGTGGATTCTTCGGTAGTGGTGAAAGCACAGGTTCTGTTGGTGTTGTTACAATTAACATGCCAAGAATTGCGTACCTTTCAAATGATGAGAGCGAATTTTACAGAAGACTGGACCGTTTGATGGATATTGCAGCTCGTTCGCTGAGCGTAAAGCGTTCCATTATTACTAAACTTTTGGATGAAGGTTTATATCCATATACTAAGAAATATCTTGGAACATTTAACAACCACTTCTCAACAATTGGTTTGGTTGGTATGAATGAAGCAGGCTTAAATGCAAAATGGTTACAGGCTGATATGACACATGAGAAAACGCAAGAATTCTCAAAACAAGTGTTAAATCACATGAGAGAAAGACTTTCCGACTATCAGGAAATGTATGGCGACCTTTACAACTTGGAAGCTACTCCTGCTGAGTCTACCACATACCGTCTTGCAAAACATGACCTTGCAAGATATCCGGATATTATCACAGCAGCAGAAGAAGGCGGAGCTCCATATTATACAAACAGTTCACATCTTCCGGTTGGATATACATCTGATATTTTTGAAGCACTTGATATTCAAGACGAATTGCAAACCTTGTATACATCAGGAACTGTATTCCACGCATTCCTAGGAGAGAAACTTCCTGATTGGAAGGCAGCAGCAGACTTGGTTCGCAAGATTGCTGAGAATTATAGATTGCCATATTACACAATGTCACCAACATATTCTATCTGTAAAGACCACGGATATTTGACAGGTGAACAATATACATGTCCACATTGTGGTGGTGCAACGGAAGTTTACAGCCGTATTACAGGTTACTACAGACCGGTTCAGAACTGGAATGATGGTAAATCTCAGGAATACAAAGAACGTAAAGTATACGATATTGCAAACTCAAAGCTGACAAGATGCGAATGTGATGAAACACAAGATGTGATTGCAGGAAACGTTTCAGAGGAACCGGTAGCAGCTGCGCCAGCTAATAAGACAATGTTGTTTACAACAAAGACATGCCCAAACTGCAGAATCGTATGTGCTATGTTAGAAGATGCAAATATTGATTATGAAAAAATCGATGCAGATGAAGCACCAGAATTGGTAGCGGAGTTTGGTATCAGACAAGCACCTACTTTGGTAGTTGTAAAGGACGGACAAGCAAATATTTATGCAAATGCATCAAGCATTATCGGATATATTGGGGAGATTTAAAAACATATAAAAACCATTGACGAACGGGAAAACTAATACTATAATATCCTTATATTCGAAAAGCGTTGACGGAAAGAGTAACTATTTGGCAGTATCCAGAGAGAGGAGCATTTGGTGGAAGCTTCTTATATGAAAGAATAGTGAAGACCACTCC
>JAXJXL010000035.1:0-3225 GCA_036307525.1 Faecalimonas sp. | reverse complement strand
AATAAAATAAAGGGAGTGTCGCAAAATAACTAATTTTTAGTTATGGGGCGATGCTCCTTTTCAATTGTGGATAACTTCAGGGGATAAATCCGTGTTTTGTGGATTTATCCCCTGTTTTAGACGCACCTTAATAAAGGTACGGATTTTAACCTTTTTTTCTATGCTGCTTTTACTGGAAACAGATGACTTTTCGTTCGGTTATTCTGTATTTTTGCATGTAATTTATTAACGTTATAGCCAAAACACAGTAAAAGAATCTCGAGTTTTACCTTGGTTTTCCCTCGAAGCAGAAATTTTTGAAAACCATAGTCGTTTTTCAGAACACCAAATGCACCTTCTACCTGGATGGAACGATTCATACGATATTTGATTCCGGTTTCGCTTAAAATGTTTTCATAGGATTCTTGCCGAAGGGCTATAAACTTTTTAGAAACCTGAAGTCGTTTGTTACCAGCAGCTTTTGTACATTTGCTTTTGTATGGACAACCTTCACAACTTTCGCATTCATATACAGTAACTTCTGATTCATACTGATTTTTGCTTTTCTGTTTTCTTATAAATATTGGTTTTAATTGCTTTCCAGCATGACAAGTGTAGGTATCTGTCTGTTCATTATAAGACATGTTTTCACGCTTACTAATATCTTGTTTGAAACTACGTTTTTTCCATTTCTCATAGGTCTGTGGTTTGATATATGCAGTCTGTTTATTGGCTTTCAGATGCGTGTATCCTTCTTCACTTTCGTATCCAGAATCTGCAGTAATACTCGGATAACGGAATCCAAGTTTCTCTTCCATTGTCTTCAAAAATGGCACCATAGTCCACACGTCATTCCTATCTTGGAAAATATCTACCGCAACAATATATTCACTATCGACACCTATCTGCACGTTATAGCCCGGCTTTAACTGTGCGTTTCTCATGTGGTCGTCTTTCATATGCATAAACGTGGCATCCACATCCGTTTTACAATAATTATTTCGAGTTCCGAAGCAGGAATTATGCCTATCATACGTTAATTGTCGCTCTAAAAATGAGTGGAACAATTCATAATAGCGTTGATGAACCGTCTTTCGTTTTCCGCGTCCTTGCACAAATGAAATGTCATGATCTTGGCAATAGTTTTTCAAAAAATCTACAATCGCCTGTAAATCAGAAGTTCTATTTTCTTTGGTTAATGAAAAACTTTTCACGTATTCACGGTTAAGCAACTGCACAGCAGCTTCGATTTTGGCAAACATCTTTTCTTCCCATTTGCCAACAGACTTCTTCCATACAAAAGTGTATTTATTAGCACATGCTTCTATTTTTGTGCCATCAATAAAGACCGTTTCTTTTGACAGTTCTTCCATCTCTGCAAGTTTGCGCACGAACTGATAAAATAAATCTTCAATTGCTTCTGATGCAAAGCCAGTACGAAACCTTGCAATGGTACTATGGTCAGGGGCATTCTGACCTGCCAGAAGCCACATAAAGTTAATGTCTCTCCGACAAGCTTTTTCGATTGGCCTGGAAGCATAAATATTTTGTGAATAAGCATAGGTTAGAATCTTGAACATGGTCTTTGGGTCAACTGCTGGATTTCTACCTAAGGTAGAGTAAGCCTGATACAACTTCGTGTAATCCAATTCCTCCAATATGTGGCTCAGCAGTCTGACAGAGTCATCTTCTGGAACTAAACCTTCCAAACTTAATGGCAAAACTAGTTGATAACATTCGCCAAGTTCGGTATAATCTTTAGTGTGTTTTAAGTTACTAGTCATAACTTATTATACCATGAATTGCGGGCTCCTCGGAGTCCGTTTTTCTATTTTATGGCATAAAAAGTGAGCCATTGCTCCAGTAGATTATTTATCTACTTTTGCAACAGCCCCTTATTTCGCTGTATGTTTAAGGTGAAATTTTTGCACCTTAAACATAACTTTCTAACTACAAATCAGTCAGTATAGGAATTTATTGAAAAAATTCTGTTTTTTATCAGTTTCCAACCCAGAGTGCACCTGTATTCGAACTTGCGCTATCACTACCTGCATAATGATTACATCTCACTCGATAATAATAGCCACTTGGTACTGTTATGCTTTTGCTCGCCATTGCTGAATATGCATTTTGATTGGTTACACTCCAAGAACTAACCCTTACCCATGTTCCAGAACTATTTTTTCTTTCAACAATAGCGCTTACTTTCACCGTACATTTAACAGCAGCATTTGTCACTCCTCCAGCACCAATTTTCGTAGAAGATATCTTGTTAATAATTGAATATCCATTTTCGAAATATGCACCCCACGTTTGGCTTGACGCATACCCTATCAATGCATCTTGTGTCATAATTTCTGATATATCGACATCCTCACCGCCTGTGTCAGCTTTCACATCTACTTTCCAATTCATTATCCCTGAAACCAATATCATCATAGCCATTAGTAACATTGTAATTCTTCGTATCTTCATTGTGTTCCTCCTTAAAAACCTAAATTGTTTACAATCTTCTCAACTTCTCTTTGTTCCATATTAGTAATACTAATTAAATACTGTACTTCCTGATATTCAAAAGAAATACGCCATCTATTTTGCCCAGTCTCTACAACATGGTACTCAGTTATTAAAATATCAGTATCACACACAACAATGGTATATTCTTGTATTTTTTTATCTTCATAAACTATCCCAAATGACGCTTCTCTATAATTAGGTCTAATAATGTATTTAAGACTCGTTCCACCTTCCATTTCATATACCATATTTATACCTTGCATATCAGTACTAAACACAGCATTAACAAAACCTATATCATAAGGAAGATAATCTAATTTTACCGGAGTAAACCCATATTTATGTTGTATTTCTTCAATTACTTTTTCTTCTTCTGAATACAAAATCGGTTCTACATTATCTGAATTAATCTCCGTTTTATCTTTTCCAAAAAACCTTGTTGAAACAATACTAAAAACATCCCCCTCGTCACCTATACACACAGAGCCTAACCATAATCCAACTATTACAGCAGCCAGAGCTACGACGAATCTATCAAATTTCCGTCTCTTTTTATATACTTTGCCAAGCTGAATTAACTCTTTATCTTCATCCGACAATTGATCATAGATTATCTGACGCTCGTGCTCGTGTATCTTCGACATTAATTCTTCATACATCCCTTCCGGCGGTTTGACATCCTTCATCTTGGGGTCTGCCTCTATCTCAGCCATGATATCATCTATACTT
>JAXJXL010000034.1:0-17065 GCA_036307525.1 Faecalimonas sp. | reverse complement strand
TGTTGAGCTGGTGAATCGTTTTCTTTATCAGCAGCCTGGATACCACCTTCTGCCATCATAGTATTAGCATCACCAATACGAAGTTTTGTAACGATCATTACGTTAGCACCTGCTTCGTTTGCTTCGATAGCTGCTGAAGAACCAGCACCGCCGCCACCGATAACTAATACGTCTACATCATAGTCTGGATTAGAAAGGTCTAAATCCATTCCTTTGATTCTGCTTTCGCCCTGAAGAATTTCTACTAATTCTTTTGGAGCTTTTTGTCCTGCGTTAGGACCAACTTTAATTTCCTCGAAACTGTCAAGGTTATAATCTGGATGGAAAGCCTGAAGGAGAGCTGTTTTTTCGTCAGCTGTCATACGTCTTGGTTCGAAACCGATACGTGCTGCTCTACCTGCTTCAACCTTTTTAATGGATTCCATCATCTCGGCTGTATATGGTAAACTCATGTCTTTCTCCTCCTTATTTCTCAATCTCTCTTGTGTTATAGAGTTCCTTTAATTCTTCGATTGGTTTTTGCATAATTGCTTCCATCATTGCCTTGCAATCACCTTTTTCGATTTCTTCTACTCTTGCTGTTAAGTGTTTTGCTTCCGGTTTGATGTATTTTCCTGTTAATCTTCTAGCAAGAAGAGCAACTTGTGGATGAGAAATACCAGCCGGACAACGTGAAGAACATACACCACACATTACACAGTCAAATGAAAGTTCTGCACATTTTTCGAACTCCCCTCTTTGTGCGTGTGCAATGTATTGCATTACGCTAAGGTCTTGTGTACAAGCCTTTGTACAAGCGTTACATCCAACACATGCGTAGATTTCCGGATATAATTGCATCATAACCTGTTGTGTAGGTTTGATTTCTGTAATATCGTAAACCTTCTTTTCTAATGGGAAGAATGGTAATGTTGCTACACACATATCGTTTTCTACTTTTGTAGAGCATGCGAGACATCCGTGTAATTCATTTTTCCCTTTGATTCTGTAGATTGTAGCACAAGCACCGCAGAAACCATTTCTACAGCCACAGCCACGAACTAATTGGTAACCAGCATATTCGAAAGCTTCCATAATTGTTAAGTTTGATGGAACTTCATACTTTTTACCGTACAAATATACGTTAATCATATCTGCCATATCTTTTATCCTCTCTTTTTACTTTTTTATGATACTACGGATTGCTACGTGCTCTGCACTCCCGCAATCCTACAAGCATTCGGAAACGCTCATTTTCTTACAGAAAATGGCTGATTCCTCATCCTTGTTCGGGTCCCAAAGTCCCAAATTTGTATGCAAGCATACACTTGGAACTTTATGTCCCCTAGTATCATCTAATACTCAGGCGGTAGCTCCCCGATTTCATCGTAGCGGAATACCGGACCATCTTTACATACGTATTTTGAACCGATATTACAACGTCCACATTTACCGATACCACACTTCATACGAAGTTCAAATGTTGTATAAATTTGCTCATCTGTGAAACCTAATTCTTTTAATCCTGCTAATACGAACTTAATCATAATCGGAGGACCACAGATTAATGCAACTTTATTGGTGTCAAGATTTAATTCTTTTACATAAGCTGGTACGAATCCTACGTGTCCATCCCAGCCTTCTTGTGGACGGTCAATGGTAAGATGTACGTTAATGCCTTCTGTTTTCATCCAAACTTCCTGGATTTCCTTTAATTGAACCAAATCGTCTGCGGAACGTGAACCGTAAACGATATCTACTGTTCCGTAATTTTCGCGGTTATCAATGACATAGTTGATAACAGAACGAAGTGGTGCAAGACCGATACCACCGGCGATGAATAAAAGGTTTTTACCCTTAAGTTCAGTTTCCACCGGGAAATGATTTCCGTATGGTCCACGAACTGTGATTTCTGAGCCTACTTCTAAGCTGTGAAGATAATCTGTAAGCTCTCCACATTTCTTAATACTAAATTCTTGATATTCTTTGTTTGTTGGTGAAGACGTAATAGAGAACATCGCTTCACTAACACCAGGAGCACAAAGCATTGCGCATTGTCCCGGCATATGTTCAAATAATTTACCGCCTTCCGGAGCATTCACACGAAATGTTTTAACATCCGGTGTTTCCTGACGGATATCTGTAATGATACCTACCTTTGGAATTAATGTATCCAAGGTGTATCCATCATGACAATGACATTCGCACATTAGTTTTCACCTCCCTGATTTTCAAAAGCCTTAATTACTTTTACGATATTAAGTGCTGATGGACATTTTTCAATACAACGTCCACAACCTACACATGAATACATGCCATCGTTGTTTGCTGGGAAGTAAACAAGCTTGTGCATGAATCTTTGACGGAAACGTTGCATTTGGCTTGTACGGTTATTTCCGTGAGCCATCATTGTGAAATCAGAGTACATACATGAATCCCAACAACGATAACGTTTTACGCCGTGTCCTGTATCATAGTCCTTGATATCATAGCACTGGCAGGTTGGACATACGAATGTACATGTTCCACATGCCAAGCATGGTTTGTAAAGCTCTTCCCATACAGGTGAATTGAATTTGTCTAACAGAACGTCTCCGTTCCATCCTTCTAATGAAAGGTTTGAATATGGAAGTTTCTCCACAATCGCACGAATTGCTTCTTTTTCAGCTTCCACTTTTGCTTCATCAGCATCAACAAGAAGATCTGCTACTACTTTTGTAAGCGCCTCACCTTTTTCAGTTAACGCTTTCCAGTACATTTCTCCATCAATCATCCATGTAGCAACATCAGCTACCGGTTCTGCGCAGTCTACACCAAACACCTTACAGAAACATGTTTCTTCCGGTTCGTGGCAAGCCATGGCAACGATAGTACCGTGTGCGCGTCTTGCTGCGTAGAATGTATCTACAGGGTCAACTAAAAATACTTTATCAAGTACTTCTACACCCTTCACATCACAAGCCTTCATACCAAACACAACGAAGTCTTGGTCTTTTAAAGCCTCTGGATCGATTTTGATTTTCTTATCTTCTTTTCTAACTGTATATAAGTTTTCGCTTTGTGGGAAGAATGCATCTTTTGGAGATTTTACACTCTTAAGTGTATCTAAATCTACATTTGCACCTTCTGTCCATGCTGCGAAATTTACCTGTCCGTTATTGTTCACAGGTAAAAATAATTCTTGCTCTCCGGCAATCGCTTGGAATAATGCCGAAAGATTTTCTTTTGCTATCTTATACATCACATTATCCCCTTTCTGCTACGATGCTTGGTTCCACATCATCAAATGTATAGTTTGTAAGTGGTCCTCTTGGTTCTGAGTCAGCACCCGCCTGATATTCACCATAAAATTCATTGATGTCTTTAATGTATTTACGGTTAAACAAGTGAAGTCTGATGCCTTGTGGACATACTCTGCTACACTCTCCACAGTCTGTACATCTTCCAGCTACGTGGAATGCACGGATTACGTGGAACATTTTTTCTTCAAATGAATCTACATTTGCCTTTTGTGCACTGTCAAACTTGTTGCTGTCAAATACACATTTGCGGCAGCTACAAGCCGGACACACGTTACGGCATGCATTACAACGGATACATTTGCTTAATTCTTCTTGGAAGAATGCAAATTTTTCTGCCGGAGACATTGCTTCAATCATCTCAACCTCTGCAAATCTCTCTGCATCCTTTGTATCACGTGATTCACCGATGATTTCATCGTAAATCATATGGTCTTTACCTTTACATACGTGACATCTCTCAAGCATTACATCACCGTATGCACAAGATTTTTCACCGTAAAGAGTTTGGAATGTCAATGTATCACATGCATCTGTCATCTCTGCTCCAGACACGCTTTCAATACCTTTGATTCCTAATTTTTTTGCTTTTTCAATATCCAATTTACCTTTACATCCAACACCTACGATATAAGCTTTTTCTCTATCAACACGGTGTTCTTTGATTAATTGGTTAAAGCTATATGTATCACATGGTTTTAAGCAAACCATTGTTTTGCCTTCTAACTTAGAAGCTTCAATCATGTACTTGCTAAGGTTGGCACCACAGAATCCGTTATATACGAAATCCTTTAACTCTTCAGCAGTATTGAAGTAAGCTGGTTCCGGATTGTAAGCTAAGTCGCCTTTTTTCCAGCCAAGAACACGTGCTACTTCGCCACTTTCAAGAAGCTCTTTTGCACGATTAACTAATTCTTGCATCTCAAATCCCCCAATCTTACGTTTTTACCAAGTGAGTGAATTTTTTCTACAAACTCATTCATAGTTTGAGAGAATTTCACACCTTCTGCTGCAGATACCCATTCTACACGTGTACGTCCATTTTCTACACCGATGTAATCTAACATAGAGAACAGAAGTGTCATACGTCTTCTTGCGTAGTAGTTACCACTTGTGTAGTGGCAGTCACCTGGGTGACATCCACACATGATAACCCCGTCAGCACCCTTTTCAAATGCTCTTAAGATGAACATTGGGTTAACACGGCATGAACATGGTACACGAATAATTTTTACATCAGCAGGGTATGCCAAACGGCTGCTTCCTGCAAGGTCAGCGCCTGCATAACTACACCAGTTACAGCAGAACGCTACAATTTTCGGTCTGAATTCGTTGTTGTTTTCTAACGACATATTGCATCTACCTCCGCTATAATCTGTCTATTTGAGAATCCTTGTAAATCCATAGCACCTGAAGGACATACTACTGTACAAGCACCACATCCTTGGCAAAGTGCGTTGTTTACAACTGCAACTCTACGTGTCTCACGGATACCGTGATCATTTACTTCTTTCTCTTCATATGAGATTGCTCCGTATGGACAAACATTTGCACAATGTGAACATCCGTTACACAATAACTCATCTGATTTTGCTGTACATGGGTTTGTAAGCAATTTATCTTTTGCTAATAAACCAACTGCTTTAATCGCTGCAGCACCTGCTTGTGCTACTGTTTCAGGGATATCTTTTGGTCCCTGGCAAACGCCTGATAAGAACACACCTGCTGTTGGTGATTCAACAGGACGAAGTTTTGCATGAGATTCTGTTAAGAAGTTGTTTGTATCGATACTTGCTGTAAGCATTGTAGCGATTTTACGAACATCCGGATTTGGTTCAATTGCTGTTGCAAGAACAACCATATCCGCTTCTTTCATAATCTGCTTGTTATCTAAAAGGTCCACACCTTGTACAAGGAGTTTTCCGTTTGGTTGTGGAATTACTTTTCCAACTTGACCTTTTACATAATTTACACCGTAATCTTCTACTGCTCTTCTGTAGAACTCATCGAAATTCTTACCTGGTGTACGAACATCAATATAGAATACGGTTACGTTAACATCCGGATATTTATCACGGATTAACATTGCATGTTTTGCTGTGTACATACAACAGATTTTTGAACAGTAGCTCTTTCCTCTGCCATCTGCACAACGGCTGCCTACACATTGAATGAATACCATTTCCTTTGGATGCTTTCCGTCAGAGAGACGTTCCAAATGTCCCTTTGTAGGACCTGCAGCATTCATAACACGTTCCAATTCAAGAGATGTGATAACATCCTTGCTTTGGTTGTATGCATATTCATCATAGTTATCAAGTTTGATTGTATCGAAACCTGTTGCAACTACGATTGCACCGTATTTCTGTGTTAAAATTTCATCTTTTTGTTCGTAGTCAATAGCACCAGCCTGACATACTTTTGAACAAATACCACATTTTCCGGTTTTCATCTTGATACAAGCATCTGTATCGATAACCGGTACGTTTGGAATTGCCTGCGCAAATGGTGTGTAGATTGCGCTTCTTGTATTTAATCCACGGTTGAATTCACTTAATGATTTCTTTGATGGACATTTTTCCTGACAAACGCCACAACCTGTACATTTATTTGCATCTACGTATCTTGCCTTCTTACGGATATCAACTGTGAAATCACCAACGAAACCAGATACTTTTTCTACTTCACTATATGTATAGATAGTAATCTTCTCGTGAGCTGCAGCCTCTACCATCTTTGGTGTGAGGATACAAGCTGAACAGTCAAGAGTTGGAAATGTCTTGTCTAACTGAGACATTCTACCACCGATACTTGGTGTCTTTTCTACGATATCTACTTCGTATCCTGCATCTGCAATATCAATTGCAGTCTGGATACCTGCGATACCACCACCGATTACTAACGCACGTTTTGTTACTAAGCTTTCGCCTGGTTTCAATGGTGCATTTAAGTTTACTTTTGCAATCGCTGCTCTTGCAAGGATAACAGCCTTTTCAGTAGCTTCTTCCATATCCTTGTGAATCCATGAACAGTGTTCACGAATATTTGCGATTTCTACCATGTAAGGATTCAATCCTGCTTTTTCAGCTGCACTTCTGAATGTATTTTCATGCATACGTGGTGAACAAGAACATACAACGATTCCTGTTAAATTCTTTTCTTTAATTGCAGCCTGAATTTTTGCCTGTCCTGCTTCAGAACACATATATTGGTAATCTTCTGCATGAACAACGCCTGGTTCTAAAAGAGCCATTTCTGCAACTTTTTTCACGTCTACCGTAGCTGCAATATTACTACCGCAGTGGCAGACAAATACTCCGATTCTCTGCATGTGACTTACCTCCTATATCTTCTGAATGCACTAACTAAAAGTTGTTGTGGCAAATCTTCGTCAAGAAGCTCCGGTACTTCGTCTGGAGACAAATATGTAGCACCTTTTTCGCGAACAACTAATTGTCTTGCTGCGTCAATTAATTTTGCCGGTTTCACATCTCTTGGACAACGTTCTAAACATGCAAAGCATGAAAGACATTTCCAAAGTGATTTAGATTGTACCAGGCTTTCAATATCACCATTTTGTACATAAGATACAAATTGGTGTGGTTTGATATCCATCTCGTTAAAAGATGGACAGGAAGCAGAACATTTTCCACACTTCATACATTTGAGTGGATTCACGCCGCTGATTTCTTTGATTTGATCAACTTTATTTACGTGACTCATTAGATTTCTACCTCCTCTTTTACTCCAAGTGCTTCAGCCATGAGTTCTGTAAAGTAAACTACAGGAAGCTTGCCTTCTGTGCTCTTGTTCAGATTGTACATGCAAAGCGGACAAGCTGTAATTAACATCTCTGCACCAAATCCTGCTGCACTGTCAACAATCTTGTCGCACATATTTTTTGCCATGTCTTTTTCTTTTAATGATATGTATCCGCCACAGCACTCATTGCGATATGGATATACAACCGGAGTTGCACCGATTGCACGGATAAAATCTTCAATAATTGTTGGGTTTTCCGGATTGTCAAATCCCAAAACCTTGCCCGGACGAAGAAGTAAGCACCCATAGTATGCTCCGATTTTCTTGCCCTTGAGTGGATTAACCACTTTTTCTTTTAACTTATCAAAACCAACTCTGTCACGAAGCACTTCTAAGAAATGTAGTACTTCTGTTTCACCAGCATATGGTTCTTCAAGTTGCATGTAGTTGTTTGCTCTTGTGCGGATGTCTTCCACGTTTCTCATGTCATCATTGACACGTTTCACAACATGGTGACATGCTGAGCAAAGTGTTACTAAGTCCTGACCCTTTTCTTTTGCCGCATTCAGAGTACGAACGGAAGAAAGTTTTGAAGCAATTTCGTCAGTACCAAGTGGATAAACCCCACCACAGCACTGCCATTCTTCAATTTCTTCTAATTCAAATCCTAATGCTAATGCAGAAGCTCTGGCATAGGCATCCAGATCTTTTGCTTTGTTTTTGAGGGTACATCCTGGATAATAACTGTACTTCATATCAATTCCCTCTTTTCTTTTATAAACACTCTGTTATTAGATTTCGATTTGTGAAATAACAGCTTTTAATGCATCTGCACTCTTTTGTAATTTTTCAATTTCTTCTTCTGTTAATTCCACATGTACCTTGCCTTGATATCCATTTGGTCCTACAAGTGTCAATACACTTAAGCATACATCATCAATACCATATTCACCATGCATCATGGTAGATACTGTTGCTGTGGATTCAGAAGCAGCAACTAATTTCTTACATAATTGAACAACAGATGCTGATACTGCATAGAATGTTGCACCCTTGTTTGCAATAATCTTTCCGCCTGATTTACGAACATATTCAATCATAGCATCTTCATCAATTGGTTCTACGTCTTTACCGATACGCTTCATTGCCTCTGGATATTCCTTAACAGGAACCGCAGAAATGCTTGCACAGCTCCATGGAACAAATGAAGAATCACCATGTTCACCAAAGATGTAAGCATGTACGTTCTTTTGAGCAATTCCGAAGTGTTCAGAAATGCCGCAACGAAGTCTTGCTGTGTCAAGTACAGTACCTGAACCAATGATTTGATTTTCAGGAATTCCTGAAACCTTTGTAAATACATATGTCATAACGTCAACCGGATTACTTACGATAATATATTTTGCATCTGGTGCTGCTTTTGCAATTTGTGGTGCAATGCTTTTTAAGATGTTAACATTTGTTTGTGCTAACTCAAGTCTTGTCTGACCTGGTTTACGTGCAATACCTGATGTAATGATTACGATATCAGATCCTGCTGCATCTTCGTAATCTCCTGCGATAATAGAGATTGGGTCTCTAAAGCATGTACCTTGGATAATATCCAATACTTCACCTTCTGCTTTTTGTTTGTTAATGTCAATCATTACGATTTCTGATGCGATATCGTCGTTTGACAAAGTGTAAGCAATTGTAGCACCTACGCTACCTGCTCCAATGATGGTAATTTTTCTGCTCATAAGCTTCCTCCTGTATTGTTTGTTTTTTTTTTAACAATCTTTTCGCACAAAAAACGAGTTTTCCGCCAACTCACCTTACTATTCTATCATAGCACCCCCTATTAATCAAGGGTAAAAATATCCAATTTTTCCAAAGAATTCCCCCTTGTTTTATGCACTTCCACATAAGCCCCAAAAGACACATTAATAAAGGAGTTTCCCCGGTCCTTCCAGACATCAAAGAAACTCCTTTTTTCTTATTCTAATACAGTTACTGCATCTTTTAAATATTCATTTTTCACTTCGTAGAATTTCTCCTCTTCTACCTTCTCAGCAAGTTTCGGGTCAATTGGCATCTTGCCAAGCACCTGTAACCCTAACTCTGCTGCGATTTCATCAATGTGACTTTCACCAAACACGTTGATTTCTTTTCCGCAATCCGGGCATCTTAAATAACTATAGTTTTCCACAAGACCAAGTACCGGAATATTCATTGCCTCTGCCATATGATATGCTTTTTTCACAATCATAGAAACTAAATCCTGTGGCGACGTAACAATCACTACACCATCTACCGGCAATGACTGGAATACGGTAAGCGGAACATCTCCAGTTCCCGGTGGCATATCTATAAAGAGATAATCCAAATCACCCCAAAGTACTTCGTTCCAGAATTGTGTTACCACACCTGCAATTACCGGACCTCTCCAGATAACCGGAGTATCTTCACTGTCCAGTAAAAGATTCACAGACATAATTCTGGTCTCATCCTGTGCGATACAAGGGAACATCCCTTCTTCTGCACCCATCGCATGGTCATGGACTCCATACATCTTTGGAATAGATGGCCCTGTAATATCTGCATCAAGAATTCCAACTGAGTATCCCTTTTCTCTCATTAGTCTTGCAAGAGATGCGGTGACCATAGATTTTCCAACGCCACCTTTTCCACTAATAATACCAATTACTTTCTTTACATTTGTATATTGATTTGCCGGCACCTTCATGTCTACTTTTTTACTCGGACATGATCCCGCCTGGGCACAGCTCGAACAGCTTTCTGCCGAGCATCCTTCTTTCTTTTCTTGTTCTGACATCACTTTCACTTCCTATTCTTCTACTACTGCAATTAATTCTATCTCACAGAGTACGTTTTTTGGTAATGTTTTAACAGCAACACAGCTTCTTGCAGGCTTGGATACAAAGTATCTTGCATAGACTTCATTAAACGCTGCAAAATCTTCCATATTCGCCAAGAAGCATGTGGTTTTTATTACGTGGTCAAATGAGCTCCCCGCTGCATTTAATACTGCCCCAAGGTTCTTACATACTTGCTCTGTCTGTTCTTCAATGGTTATCGCCTCAATTGTATCCGTTGCAGGATTAATTGGTATTTGACCTGCCGAGTAGAATATGCCACTATGAACATATCCTTGCGAATACGGTCCCAATGCTTTCGGCGCCTTCTCTGTTGCTACTACTTTCATACTTATCTCACCCTTTCAGGAAATCCTACTTTCTTTTGTACCTTACGCAAAGTCTTCATGGCATAATAATTCGCCTTCTCTGCATTATTTTTAATGACATTATCAATATATGCTTTGTCCTTTTCTAATCTTGCCACTTCGTCTTGCAGTGGTTTCAGTACAGATACAACTGCTTCTCCCACTGCCATCTTGAAGTCACCATAACCTTTTCCTTCAAATTCTTTCACTACGTCTTGTTGGGTCTTATTCGTACAAGCACTGTAAATATCAATTAAGTTCTTTACACCCGGTTGTTCATCTCTATACAGAATCTGTGCCTCTGAATCTGTCACCGCACGCTTACATTTGCGAATAATCGTGTCAGGATCATCCATTAAGTAAATGCTTGCATTTGGGTTTTCATCGGATTTAGACATTTTTTTAGTTGGGTCTTGAAGACTCATAATCTTCGCTCCAACTTTTCCAATATAAGCTTCCGGTACAGTAAACACATCTCCGTAGATGCCGTTAAATCTCTGCGCAATATCTCTTGTCAATTCCAAATGCTGCATTTGGTCAATGCCTACCGGCACAACATCCGCCTGGAACAACAAAATATCTGCAGCCATAAGCACCGGATAAGTAAACAACCCTGCGTTAATGTTATCTGCATGCTTTGCTGATTTATCTTTGAACTGCGTCATACGATTCAATTCACCCATATAAGTGTAGCAGTTTAAAATCCAAGCAAGCTCTGCATGTCCCGAGACATGTGACTGATAGTAAATACAATTTTTCTCCGGATCCAATCCTGCCGCTATATATAAAGTAAGAAGTGCTCTTGCTCTTTTGCGAAGAGTAGCCGGATCCTGTCTAACGGTAATTGAATGCATATCAACAACACTATAGAAGCATTCATAATCGTCGCTAAGTGTTACCCAATTTTTCATTGCACCCAAGTAATTTCCTAATGTAAGATTACCGGTCGCCTGCATTCCGCTAAATAATACTTTTTTATCGTTAATCATGTTCTCTTCCTCCAAATATATCTTTTCTAAGTTTACACCCCTTCCTTCTTTCCGTCAAGATTACATTGCCTACTAAAGCACTTGTTTTCTACAAAAGGAATGGTTATAATGAATCCATATTCATTTGAGGAGGATTTATGATGAAGAAAATCACAAGTTTTACAATAGACCATATCAAATTAATTCCGGGGGTGTATGTTTCGCGAAAAGATACCGTTGGTACAGAAATCATTACAACCTTCGATATACGTATGACAAGCCCAAATGAAGAACCGGTCATGAACACGGCTGAAATGCATACAATCGAACATTTAGCTGCAACATTTTTGCGCAATCATAATGAGTTCGGTCCAAAAATTATCTATTTCGGACCAATGGGATGTCGTACTGGATTTTATTTACTTCTAGCAGGGGATTATGAATCAAAAGATATTATCGATTTATTAAAAGAAATGTTTGTATTTATTGCAGACTTTGAAGGCGAGGTTCCAGGTGCTAGTGCAAAAGACTGTGGTAATTACTTGGATATGAATTTGCCGATGGCTAAGTATTTGGCAAAGAAATATTTGGATGAGGTGCTGGAACATATTTCTGGAGAGAGACTAGTTTATCCGGAATAAATAAAATGCGTAAATGGCGATTCAGTTTGCCATTTACGCATTGTTCTATTTGTGCAGTATTTCCTTCTTTACATATGCAAATGTCTCTTTCTCACCTTTTTCAGCCAACATTTTCAGCATAGATTCCAAAAGTTCACGGGTATCCTTATGCATCACCGTAATCTCTTTTCCACGCTCATAATACGCAAGTGGGCTACCATCTGTATAGTCACCGTGCATATATACTTTACACGCTGCAATGCGGTCCATCAGCATCTCGACTACGTATTTTTCCGGCATACGCATCCCTGTCGGCTTCTTATTCGGTGCAAATCCATAATCCCACCAGTATTCCAAATGATGCTTATTGCGCCCTTTGTGATGGAGCCATGATGTTGAATATCCTATATCTTCTTTTTCTGCATTGTTCGGGCTTCTTGTCCCTTGAAAATATTTGGCCCCCACACGAAATTCCGTAAAACTATACTTAGACATATCGTGCATAATTCCCTGCCAATATAATCCAACTGCAAAGCACCCTTTTGCCACCAAAAATTTATGATGGGTGATGGTGCAAAAATGTTTCCATGCCTTCATTTCTTTACTGTCCTTTTATATTCTTATTTTCCGATAAACATTTCGATTGTTCTATCCGGAACAATTGTTTCTTTCTGATTATCCATTAAAATTTCATTCTCTACTGTCTGCACATCCGCTGTCGAAAGTATGCGATACCACTTCTTTCCTTTCCGAAGCGCTGGCAACGCAAAGGTCTGCTCCATATCATGCATATTGTATGCAATGAAGCAATCTGTTCCATCCGCATGATGATAATATACGCCTAAGTGTTTACTCGACATTTGGTTCGGTATCTGCCAAGCCTCCTCGCCATGGAACGAAACATCCGGTACACCACAGCTTGTTTTGTCAACACCCAGTAATGGTTTGTCAATACCTATAACTGAATACTTTTTGCGAAGTACAATGAGTGTTTTTACATAATTATAAAATTGCTCCTCTTTCTCGAGTTTCTTCCAATCAAGCCACGAGATTTCATTGTCTTGACAATACACATTATTATTTCCATGCTGGGTATTCCCAAACTCATCACCTGCTAATATGCATGGTGTTCCTTGGGACATCATTAATAGGAACATGGCATTTCGCATCTGTTTTCTACGCAGTTCTATAATCGCTTTCTTACGTGTTGGTCCTTCCACTCCACAGTTCCAGCTGAAATTCACATCCGGTCCGTCAAAATTATTTTCGCCGTTCGCTTCATTATGTTTTTCATTGTAGGAGACAAGGTCATTTAACGTGAATCCTGTATGATTCGTAATGTAGCTACAACAACCGATGTCTTTGGTAATCTGCTTTACCCACCACATCACACCTTGCACAGCCCCTTCATTTCCAATAAGAAAGCTGCGCATATTATTTTGGAAATCATCCTTGTATTCTAGAATCTTTGTCTTTTTTAAGATAGGGTCAGACAAAATGCTACTCATCGGTGCATTGTATGGATTTAAAACAAACCCGTCAATATGATATTCCATCACATAGTATCTTAGACATTCTTCGATTAATTGCTTTGAAACTTTATCTGTAAATGGCAAATACAATACCACTTCTATTCCATTTGTATGACAGGCTTTCACCATGTCCTTTAGCTCTACTGTCGCGTCTGAATTTGTTGCATAAGCATTTTTAATAGCAAAGCAATATGCATCACCATAGCCCCAATAATTTTTATAATGAGGAGTTTCCTCAAATGCATAAATTGGCATACATTGAATCTGATTGATTCCCAAATTTTTTAAATAAGGTATCTTTTCAATCACACCTGCAAAGGTTCCCCTGCTCTTGACTTTGGAAGACTTATGCATGGTAAAGCCTCTGACATGAAGATTATAGGCTACAATTTCATGTAAAGCCAATCCCAATGGCTTGTCCCCTTCCCAATCATACTCCTCTAACAAGATTTTACCTCGCGTAATAGTCTCATGCTCTGCAACTGATTTCACATATGGATCTAATATAAATTCTCCATTTATTTCATAATTATACTCCATATGATCAACGTCTGATTTCGAGAGTGCAACATAGCGCACTTCGCCCATTGCATGTTCTTCTGTGAGTTCAATTCTCTTTAAAGGCGCATCGCTATTTTCGTTATATAAACATAGATAACATGTTTTTCCGCTGTCAACTGCAACAGAAAAATTTATCACATCGTCTTTTACTGAAATGCCAAGTGGCAGTGGATATCCTGTCATTTTCTTCATCCGCATCTCTCCTCATCTGTTCATCGTTTATTATTATACATGATTTCCATTTTTTTGCATAGTAAAACCTTGCATTTCTTGTCCCATTCTGATAGAGTTAGTATATCAAATATTTCATTATAAAGGAGACTTATTATGAGTGAACACACACATGATCACAACTGCGATTGCGGATGCAATGAAGAAGTAACTGTTACATTAACACTTGATAATGATGAAGTTATTGAATGTGCAGTTCTTACAATTTACAGTGTAGATGACAAGGAATATATCGCATTACTTCCATTAGATGAAGATGGAGATAACGAAGAAGGTGACGTATACATCTATCGTTACGTTGAAACAGAAGATGGAGAACCTACTTTAGAAAACATCGAAGATGATGACGAATACGAAGCTGCTGCTGACGCATTCGACGAATGGCTTGATGAACAAGAATTTGAGGATATCATCGAAGAATAGAGTTCAGATAGTTTGAGCCGGAGATTTCTCCGGCTCGATTTTTATACTATACCGCTTTATTTCTATGTGTCCATAATCATTCATGTTCTTCTTTCTCATACAAAAATGCAACCTCCTCATATATTTCCTAAAAATCTATGACACACTCTCCATCAAAGATACCCACCGGCACCTTGGCATCAAATCCATACACAACCGGTATGTCGCTCTTATTCCAATCATATACTACTACTTTCTTTTTGTCCGGGTCTACCATCCAGTATTCCCTCACACCTGCGTCCTTATATTTCTTTAGTTTGATAGTGGAATCCTTTTTTGAGGTTGATGGCGATAGGATCTCGACGACAAAATCCGGTGCACCATAAAGACATCTGTTTATGATTTTATCTCTATCACACACGACCATAACATCTGGCTGTACCATCGTCTTGTCATCGCGATCCAATTGCACATCGAATGGGGACATGATAGGCTTGCATAAACCTTTCTTTTGCTTTACATGCTTTCGAAGTTCCGAATATATTGGACCCGCCAGTTCTTGATGAGTATATGATGGCGAAGCCATATCATAAATCACACCGTCTATCAACTCCACTCGTCTTTCGTCTGGAATTGCATAATAGTCTTCAAGTGTATATTCCCCTTGTCGCTTAAGTCCATATGCTGTGGCTTCTTCTTTTACCATATTCACTTCGGCGTTATTTTCACTAGAATATTTAAAATCTTTTTCCTTATCCATGTAAAACAATTCCTTTCTTTTTCCTTTAAAATTTTGCAACTCGTTTATATATCATATATACGTTATATTACAGTAAAAACAATAGCATGTCAATACTGACATGCTATCAAAAACTCACTAAAAACATAATTACTAACATCTATCCCTTGCTTTGTCAGCATAATACGTGCGTTCCTCTGTTCCAGTAGCCCTTGCTCCTTCAGCTTCTGAATTTGCTCACCATAACATTCTTCCATGGTTTTTCCAAATGTGTTTTTAAATTCTGTTACCGACACACCTTCCATCTTCCTTAGTCCCAGAAACATGAATTCCTCCATCTGTTCCTGAAGTGACAGTTTTTCGACATTTTCCTGAATCGCACTCAAATCACTTGAATGTTCCATATAATACAAAAGGTCGTCTGTATTCTTATATCTTACATTATTAATCAAACTAGCTGCCCCCAAACCAATTCCCTGATACTCTTTTCTCTCCCAGTACCCAAGATTGTGTCTGCATTCTTTTCCCTTCTTCGCATAATTGGAAATCTCGTATCTGTGATATCCTGCTTTCTCCAGCAATTCTTCAGTGCGATAATAAATGGCTCGTTCCTCTTCTTCACATGGCAAGTCATGTTCACTAGGACACCCTTCTCCATACACCTTCGCAAATGGTGTCCCTTCTTCCACTATCAGGCTATAGGCAGAGATATGCTCCGGTTCTAGTCCAATCACTTTCTGCAAGGTCTCTTCCCAGCTTGACACAGTCTGCTTTGGAATTGCAGAAATTAAATCTACATTAATATTTTCAAAACCACACTCTCTCGCCAACTGATAACTTTCCAAGAACTCTTCGTAGGTGTGAATTCTGCCAAGCAATTTTAACTCTTCATTGTTGGTAGATTGAAGTCCGAAGCTAATGCGGTTAATGCCACATTGTTTATATGCTTCCAATTTTTCTGCTGTAACCGTTCCAGGATTGGCTTCGATGGTAATCTCAGCATCTTTAGATATCTTGAAACTATTTTTAAGTGTTTCGAAGATTCTTTGAATTTGTTTTGCTTTAAGGACGGACGGAGTTCCCCCACCTAAGAAGATTGTTGTCACTTCATAGTCTGATGTAAAATGCTTGTTTGAGGCATACACTTGAATCTCTTCCAACAACCTTGATACATACCGTTCAATTGTTTCTTTATCTTGCGGTCCCGAAAGAAAGTCGCAATAAGCACACTTTTTCACACAAAACGGGATATGAATATATATTTCCAATTCTTTTTTCATGCAACTCTCCTCCTTTTTTGTAACCAAATACAAACAATGTGGTTCTCTTAATTTTTACATCTTCCTTTACTGGGTATACCGAAGTTAAAACAAGTCACTTATACCCATTCACAACATGCAATGATAGTTAAACGCCCTTCTTATCAGGTAAAGTTTCTATAAATTCAATCTACTTGCCCCTAAATACCCACAATATTGAAAAAATGTGGGTATAATTCATGCAATCAAGCTAATCTATACCCATTCCCTATTAAAAAACAAATATAATATGCTGAAATTATAAATTTCTGGGTATAAATACGGTAAAAGCACCCGTCTATACCCAGAAATCACAATTCAATCACCAAAACTATTTCTTCTCATCTAACTTCAACACACTCATAAACGCCTTCTGTGGAATCTCTACATTTCCAATCTGACGCATTCTTTTCTTACCTTCTTTTTGTTTTTCAAGCAATTTACGTTTACG
>JAXJXL010000033.1:0-3026 GCA_036307525.1 Faecalimonas sp. | reverse complement strand
ATGCTTTATCAACAAGCGGCTAATGAAAGAAAATGCCCCGGAAAAATCCAGGGCAAATGTTTTAATTATTTTGGGACATTTTCAAAAATGGTTGACAGTATTTCTTTATATTTTTTTACATTTTCACAGCTACCTTTTCATTATAAAACCAAACACCACAATGGCAATGTAATAAGCGATAATATCGTACTTAGGAAAACCATTCCTGTTGCATATTTCTCATCCCCGCCATATTTCGCCGAAAGAAGTGCTGTAGTAATCGGCGCCGGCATCCCCGCCATGATTACCGTGATTCCTCGCAGCATTCCATCAATCGGAAGGAATGCGGTAATTGCAAATACAACTGCCGGTATGATAAGCAGTCTGATTGCCGTGTAAAACACCATCGTCTTATCGATTAAACCTTTTGGTTTTACCTCTGCAAGCATCATACCTACCAGCATCATGCTGAGTGGGGTATTACATCCACTAATACCAACAATGGTTTTTTCTACAAATGTTGGAAACTGTATTCCACAAACCATAATAATGACACCTGCGTATATGGCCACAATACAAGGATGGGTGAGCACATTTTTCCAAAGCTTCTCTTTGCGCCCTTTCAAAAAAACTGCTATCCCTATGGTCCACATGACAATTCTTACAGGCAACATAAATAGTGCCGCATACAAAAGGCCTTCACTGCCGTAAATTCCTTCCACCATGGGATTTCCCAAAAATCCACTATTGGATATAATCGTCCCATATTTTAATGATTTTTGCCTATTTATCTCCTGCTTCTTATATAAAACAGCACTAAAGAACACGCTGATTGCATTAAACCCAACTGAAAGAAGCAAAATGATACCGCAGGCTATAAATAGATTCCAATCCCATTTGCGCAAAAATGAATGTAACACGTTAAACGGTAAAGTGATGTTTAAGCACAAATCAATCATATTCATGCGGCCTTCTGTATTAACAATTCCCTTTTTTCTTATAAAAAACCCGATTGCCACAAGCAGAAACATCATTAACTGCATGTCTATCATATTTTTAAAAACCAATTTTCTCATCTCCCATTTTTCTGCAACTGTTTTTCATTCTAGTATAATTTGTTTTGGTTGTAAAGTGTATTAATTTACCATGCAACACAGAGTTTCGAGATTTCACATTACACAAAAAGGGCTTCGCTTACTGATATGCTCCCTCTATAGAGGACAGTGAAATAAATCACTGAAATCTATGGAGGGAGTTTTTCTATGCCACACAAAGTAAAATTAAGTTATGAAGAACGCTTACAACTTATTAATGATTATTTAGAGGGAAAAGTTGGATACCGTGAAGCAGAAAAAATATATTCAAAGTTTCAATTTATATTGGAACAGTATAAATACAATGGTCCTGAAGGCTTAAAATTATCCAATGGTAAAAACAAAAATTATCCACCGGAAGTGAAATTGGCGGCAGTAACAGAATATCTGTCAAGTGGGCTATCTAAATATACTATCTGTGCCAAATATAAAATCAGTAGCATTGGTATGTTCGGCAGATGGGTAAAGGTGTATAATGAACATGGAGATTTCAATAACCAGAAAAATTCTGGAGGAGGAAGCTACATGAAAAAAACACGAAAGACAACTTACGAAGAACGTATTCTGATTGCAAAAGACTGCATTGAATCTGGAAATAACTATGGAGCAATGGCGTTGAAATATAATGTTAGTTACCAACAGGTACGTACTTGGGCAAAACGTTATTCCGAACTCGGCGAAGTTGGATTGGAGGATCGCAGAGGGAGAAGAACTGTTTCTCAAACACCTCGAACAGTGGAAGAAGAATTACGCATCAAACTTGCACAATTGGAACATGAAAACTATATGCTTAGGGTAGAACGTGATTTATTAAAAAAACTCGACGAACTAGAGAGGGGGAATGCTTTTCGCAAGTAAGACAAGCACACTTGTATCTCACAATAAAAGAAATTTCAGAACAGAATCATTATCCAGTTGAATTATGTTGTCGCATATTAAAAGTAACACGTTCAGCTTATTACAAATGGAGTAATAGAGCTCCAGGGAAACGCGAACTTGAAAACGAACACATTGCCACTATCGCAGAACAGATTCATGCAGAGAATCCTGACAAAGGATATCGCCGTATTAACGATGACCTTGCTAGATATCATGACATTCATATCAACGATAAACGAGTACTACGAATCTGCCGAAAGAAGAATATCAAATCCACCATCAAATATACAAACAATGGTTGTACAAGAAGCGAAAAAGATCCGCAAGTCATTGCAGAAAACATATTAAACCGTGAATTCCACGCAGATGCACCGAATGAAAAATGGCTTACTGATGTTACTGAGTTTAAATGGTATGAAGGAAAAGAAGTTCACAAAATATACTTGAGTGCGATTCTAGACTTGTATGACAGAAGAATTGTTTCTTTTGTCATAGGTGACCACAACAACAATCCATTAGTTTTTGAAACCTTCGATAAAGCCTTGGAATATAATCCGGATGCTCATCCAATCTTTCACAGCGACCGAGGATTTCAATATACAAGTAAGGTATTTCACCAAAAACTTGTTGATGCCGGAATGATTCAAAGCATGTCCAGAGTAGCTAAATGCATTGATAATGGACCGATGGAAGGATTCTGGGGAATCATAAAACGTGAAAAGTATTATGGCAATCGTTTTGAAAGTAAAGAATCATTAATTAAAATGATAGAAAACTATATTGATTATTACAATAATAAACGATTACAGCGAAACTTAGGTGTACTGACCCCAATGGAAAAGTATTCGTTGAGTTTGGCTGCATAGCAGACGCTTGTATAAGCGTCTTGATTATAACACTACATAGTTGGATGGCTCTGTCAAGGGCCTGCGAAGCATGCCTGTAAGGAAGAAATCCCTTGACAGAAAACATACAACTATGTATTTAGGAATGTAAAAACGGCCGATAACCATACGGTTACCAGCCGAAAAATATTTTTTTATTTTATTGTCCTCTTGACGGGAAGCACATCAT
>JAXJXL010000032.1:0-2533 GCA_036307525.1 Faecalimonas sp. | reverse complement strand
GCCCTATTGGGTTGGAGTTTGTGAAGAGAATTTTGACCAGCCTGAAAGCTATCTGCATGTATTTAAAAGATATCCTGAATCATGGAAAACGGAGAATGGAGACACTTACCTTGCTTTGTTTGCACCGGTCAATGCTTCATTGGACGAGGTTGTAGAGAGTCTTGCGGGGCAGATATTAGACTATATTAATGTGATAGATAAAGAGATAGCGGGAAAAGCCGATAAGTAGGCAGTTGGATAGATCTACTGCCCT
The DNA here is from genome assembly GCA_036307525.1 of Faecalimonas sp. Classification (GTDB taxonomy): domain Bacteria; phylum Bacillota; class Clostridia; order Lachnospirales; family Lachnospiraceae; genus Faecalimonas. The sequence goes on along the minus strand of JAXJXL010000032.1, from coordinate 2,280 downwards.
GACGGTGGTAGGTAGAGCGACTACATTTTATTAGCCAAAGCCAGCTTTTTGCCGGGGAAATCGTGATATTGGAAAGTATGTATAGTGGCCACAATATAGTAGATCAGTAATATCAGAGACTGCTTTCCTCATGCCATTTCCGTTTTTCTGTAATACTCGCAGCATAATCTACGGACACGTCATAAAACTTAGAGGCAATCTTTATCTGGTCAACACCAATTTTTCCGGAACCATTTTCAAATGAGATATATTTTTTGGGGGACATCCCAATAGCTTTGCGAGGTCAGCAACAGTAAGGCTTCTCTCTTTTCTTAGAAGCTTTAGACGATTTCCTGTCATTATGTAAATGTCTATTTCCGTCTGTAATTTACATCTTAAGACTATCGAGTCCTGTTTTTGGGCCACATAAGGATCTGGGTACATGCGCAGACATATGCCTGAAATGAAATGGTGAGATGGGCCTATTGGTGTTGGCAGCAAAAAACAGCCATGAAGGCTCACCCATGGCGACTGAACTTTAGACCACAGTGGTCCAAAGTGGAGGCCGTAGGAACTTCTATTATCTGAAAATATTAAAATATGGAAAAGAAGCGATGCTTTCCTGATTGACAACAGGGGGCATCGCTTCTTTTTATGTCCTTATGTATGTTTGCGAGAATTGTATAAACATATTCAAATATTCGTATATCAGCAAACGAACATTTCCATTGAGGATATTTTTGAACAGATCTTTCGGTATTGTAAAGTCGGGGAACGAACTGATTATGGCTGTACAGGCTGTGTTGTGCAAAAAGCAGATCAATCTGCCTGGCCTTTGTTGCCTATTCGTTTTGCAGGAACAACATCCTCTGATGAGAATGATGGGTCTTCCACAATGTTAAATCCTGATTTGTTTTTGGGATTCAAATAGAGGGAAATTTTTTAATACTGTATCTTTCCGTATTTTAAGTCGAGTTTTACTTTTGCAAACAGGACATAATATCCATTCTATTTCCTCCATTATGGCCTCCTATAGGGCATACAATCACACCCATTTTATTCTTGGTTATAAACTCTTACGAACGAGACAATAAACTTAACTGAAATTAAAATTGTCAATAATGCAGCTAACAGTATGGTCCAATGAACTTCAACTCCATTAAGAACAATTCCATAAATTAACGCACCAAAGGGCATACCGCCCTTGCTGATCATTCCAACGATTGAGAACACCCGAGATAAATATTCGTTAGGAGTTTCCTTTTGAATAATAGTCTGTGTTGGAACATTTATAAAGATAATCGCAACGCTCAACAGACTGAGAATTCCTGCAAACAAGGCAAAATATATCATTGTACCATTACCCAGTGCCGATACAGTCTGTGGAAATAATAAAGCTGTAAACGCCAGCATTGTACCCATGAGCAGGGTGCAGCCTGTAAGTAGCGCTTTAGTTACTTCCTTCCCTTTGTTAAACAGCATCCCAACTAAAATACTTCCCATCAATGTTCCAAATACAATGACTACCTGAAGGTAACCGTATTGAGGGTCTGAATATTCCAGACGGGTTCTGAAAAACAGAGGCAACACAACAGAAAATATCGGTTGAATTAAAGCCAATAGCATCAGGGAAAAAACACATAATTTACCGATTACTTTATTATCCAAAACGAACTTGACACCCTCGGACAAATCCCTTGATAACCCTGACACACCAACGACTACATCCCTTTTTATATGTTTGTACCTTATCAGCATTTCACTGCCGGCTGATAATAAAAATGAAATCCCATTGATTAAAAATAGCACCGCAATGCCTTGGCTTGCATAGACAGCAGCACCAATCACAGGACTTAGTAAACTGGAAAAAATCCTAAGTGATGCGACAGTTGAGTTAGCCTTTGTCAATTCTTCCTTCGGCACTACTTGTGGCAACATGCCTTTGGTGGCCGGATCAAAAAAACCGTATAATATGGATGTCAGAACCTGCACAGCAAACAGTAAAGCCAAACCCATTCTCCCCGAATAGGCAGCAAAAGCCAAACCCAGTATTATCAAACCATTGGCTAAGTCTGTTCCCACCATAATGCTCTTTCTGTTCAGCCTGTCTCCGGCAACACCGGCAAAGGGATAAATCAATATAATCGGTATCAGAGACAGGAAGGAAAATAGGCCTACTGTCGCCGCCGAGCCACCGGTGTCGATGATATACAGAGGTATAATCATCGCCTGTATTCCTGCTCCGGTATCGGACACCATTCTCCCCAGCATTAAGAATATAAAATTTGTATTTAGAGGTTT
>JAXJXL010000031.1:0-1769 GCA_036307525.1 Faecalimonas sp. | reverse complement strand
CGGCGAACTATCCGTTTTGTACCATAGACCCGAATGTGGGCGTTGTAACCGTGCCGGATGAAAGATTAAATGTACTTGGTGATATGTATAACACGAAGAAAATCGTACCTGCAGCAATCGAATTTGTTGATATTGCAGGTTTGGTAAAGGGCGCTTCGAAGGGAGAAGGACTGGGGAATCAATTCCTTGCCAATATCCGTGAAGTAGATGCTATTGTACATGTAGTTAGATGTTTTGAGGACAGCAATATCGTCCATGTAGATGGAAGTATTGCACCATTACGTGATATTGAAACCATTAACTTGGAGTTGATTTTCTCAGATATTGAAATCTTGGAGAGACGTATTGCAAAGGCTGTAAAAGTGGCTCGCAATGACAAAGCAGTAGCAAAAGAATTGGAACTGTTGGAAAGAGTAAAAGCCCACTTAGAAAATGACAACATGGCAAGGAGCTTTGAAGTAAATGATGAAGATGAACTTGCATTATTAGAAAGTTATAACTTGCTCACGTATAAGCCGGTAATCTTTGCTGCAAATGTGGCAGAGGATGACCTGATGGATGACGGTGCAAGTAATGAAGGTGTACAAGCAGTTCGTGAATTTGCAGCCAAAGAAAACTGCGAAGTGTTTGTTGTTTGTGCACAGATTGAACAGGAAATTGCAGAATTAGAAGATGATGAAAAGAAGATGTTCTTAGAAGACCTTGGTCTTAGCGAATCAGGTCTTGAGAAATTAATTAAAGCAAGCTACAGCTTACTAGGACTTATCAGCTATCTAACGGCAGGGGAGCCGGAAGTACGTGCATGGACCATCAAAAAGGGTACGAAAGCACCACAGGCTGCAGGAAAGATTCACTCGGATTTTGAACGTGGATTTATCCGCGCTGAAATTGTAAGCTATGATGATTTGATGGATTGCGGTACCTACACAGCAGCAAAGGAAAAAGGGCTTGTACGCTTGGAAGGAAAAGAATATGTGGTACAGGATGGAGATATTATCCTGTTTAGATTCAATGTATAGATGGAAAGGAAATTAAGCTATGACAACAAATATCAACTTTCCCAACTTAGGTATTCATTTGAAAAATGTTGGCCAGACAATTTCCGTATTTGGATTTGAAATTGCTTATTATGGGATTATTATTGGGCTAGGAGTTCTTGCAGGAATTGCAATTGCAGCATTTTTGGCAAAGAAGACCGGTCAGGACCCGGATACCTATTATGATTTGGCCCTTTATGCAGTGATTTTATCTGTGCTTGGTGCGAGAATCTACTATGTTATCTTTTCATGGGATTCCTACAAAGACGATTTGCTTAGCATCTTTAATATCAGACAAGGCGGACTTGCTATCTATGGTGGAGTAATTACTGCAATTATTACCGTGTACGTATATGCGAAAGTAAAGAAAATTCCGTTTGGTCTTATGACGGATACGGCCGGACCAGGTTTGATTCTTGGACAGATCATTGGGCGCTGGGGAAATTTCTTTAATCGCGAAGCATTTGGAGAATATACAGACAATCTGTTTGCAATGCGGCTCCCAGTAGATGCAGTGAGAAACTCTGACATTACAGAAAAGATGCTGGAACATGTTGAAATCATTGATGGCATTCGCTATATACAAGTGCATCCGACTTTTTTGTATGAATCACTTTGGAATATCTGTGTATTGGCAATTATGCTGTGGTGGATAAAGCGTAAGCAGTTTGATGGTCAGGTATTTCTGATTTATCTGTTTGGATATGGAGTTGGAAGATTTTGGATTGAAGG
>JAXJXL010000030.1:0-4811 GCA_036307525.1 Faecalimonas sp. | reverse complement strand
GTGTAATAAAGTTCTCTAATCTGCCGATTGCTACCTTTAAGTCCTCAATTGAGTATGCATAAGAAATACGAAGGAAACCTTCTCCGCAGTCCCCAAACGCAGCACCCGGAACAACAGCTACCTTTTCTTCCTCTAAGAAACGCATTGCAAATTCTTCCGATGTCATGCCGAATTCCTGAATACTTGGAAATACATAAAATGCGCCAAACGGTTCAAAGCACTGCAGTCCCATTCTCTTAAACTCATGCATAAGGAAACGTCTTCTTTGGTTGTATGCTTCGCGCATCTCCTCTACTTCGGCATCGCAATTGCGAAGGGCTTCTACTGCCGCGTACTGACTGTTTGTCGGAGCACACATGATTGCAAACTGATGGATTTTCACCATCTGCTCAATAATCTCTTTTGGACCGCATGCATATCCGAGTCTCCATCCCGTCATGGCAAAGCCTTTCGAGAAACCATTGATTAAAATGGTTCTTTCCTTCATTCCTTCAAAGCTTGCAATGGATACATGTTCACCCTTGTAGCTTAATTCAGAATAAATCTCGTCTGATATAACAAATAAATCATATTTTTTCACAACCTCTACAATTGGTTCCAAATCCTCTTTCGTCATAATGGAACCTGTCGGGTTGTTTGGAAATGGCATAATAAGTACCTTTGTCTTTGGTGTAATAGCTGCTTCCAATTCCTCTGCGGTGAGTTTGAACTCATTCTTCTCTTGTAATGGAATCGTGACAGGCACACCATCTGCCAATATAGTACATGGAAGATAGGAAACGTAACATGGTTGCGGAATCAGAACCTCATCGCCCTCATCCAGCATGGCACGAAGTGCGATATCAATCCCTTCGCTGCCACCTACCGTAACAATTACTTCGTTCTGGTAATTGTATTGTACGTTCACCTTTCTGTCTAAGTATTTACAAATCTCTATTTTTAATTCTTTTAAACCTGAGTTGGAGGTATAGAATGTCTTTCCCTTTTCCAGCGAATAAATTCCTTCTTCACGAATACGCCATGGTGTATCGAAATCAGGTTCACCCACACCAAGAGAAATTGCATCCGGCATCTCACTTACTATATCAAAAAACTTACGAATACCGGACGGCTGAATCTCTACAATCTTCTTTGATAATGGATTTCTCATTATAGTGTCACCGGCATCCTTTCTGATTCAGATTTCTTTACTAAAACTGTTCCATGGTCTTTATATTTCTTCAAAATAAAGTGAGTCGCTGTACTGATAACTGACTCAATCGGAGAAAGTTTTTCAGAAACAAACAGCGAAACTTCCATCAATGTCTTACTTTCTAATGTTACAAGCAAATCGTAAGAACCGGAAATTAAGTATACTGAAGTTACCTCCGGATAGTTGTAAATGCGCTCTGCAATTCTGTCAAAGCCTTGATTTCTCTGTGGTGTCACGCGCACCTCAATAAGAGCTGTAACCTTATCTTCCCCTGCTTTTTCCCAGTCAATCAATGTATGATAACCACAAATGATTTTCTCTTTTTCCATATCAGCAATTTCATTTGCAATTGTCACTTCATCTGTGCCAAGTAAAACAGCAAGTTCCCCCAAGTCTACTTTGCTTTTCTTTTCTATATACTTTAAAATCTGTTTTCTCATATTAACCTCCTTAATTCATCCGCCGCCGGTTTATCCAAGAATCTCTTTTCTTCGCCGCCTAGAATCACCCGTTCAGCATTTGCAGTAGTTTTTCCAAGAAGGGAAGCCTTGATTCCCGCGTCCTCATACTTTCGTACCAGTTCCTCGCCACGTTCTGTGAAAATAAGTACACTTCCCACTGAAGTTAGCTGGTATGGATTCAAATGGCAAAATTCACAAATCTCCACTGTCTCCTGTCGGATGGACATCTCCTTTAATTGTACCTCTAATCCCACTTCCGAGGCGTCTGCCATTTCCCAAAGGGCCGCTAAAATGCCGCCTTCTGTAATCTGATGCATGGCTGACGCGCCATGCTTCCTAGCAATCTCAATCTCTTTGGCAGAGAAAATTTGCGATTCCATTTGCCTTATTTGATTTAAAAAAGTGTGCACAAATCGTTCTTGTAATTCGCTTTCCTTTTCGCGCATGGCTCGGAAGGTTCCCTCCAAACCTATCCATTTCAAAAGGACAATATCCTGTTCCGGTTTACCCATAGAACTCTGGAGCAGTTCTCCCTTTTTCATAATACCAACGCCATTCACATACACTATGGCTCTTTGAATAGCCGGACAAATTTCAGCCTTTGCACTCAAAATCTGGAACCCGTGTGTACTTCCTGCATGTTCTATGTGCTCCATCATAGCCTTAAGTCTGCTTTCATAAGCATGTGGCGGCAACATAATGTGAATATCTGCACCCACCATGTCGGCGCCTCTGGTCGCAAGGTCGTTTAACACTCTTGCAAGGGCAAATACACCTAGATCTTTTTCATCCCCATAAAGTACGGCACTCGCACAAAGGATGTCTTCATCTTCCTTACATGTTATTCCATAACACATTTCCTCCACAGTTGGAGTCAACAATGCCTCTTCCCGTGTGAACTTAAGGGGTTTTAACATGGAACGCTTTAAAATGGTTTGCGATACTTTCCCTATTTTCATAATTTCCTCTATCTATGGTTGTTGTGAGTCCCCACCTTCACCCGGTGTTTGGTCGGAACCGTTATCTGGATTTGGAATCTGGTTTTCTCCCGGATTCGGTGTTGTTCCCGGCGCAGGTGTAACCGATGGATTCGTTGTCGGTTGTGATGCCTTAGCTATGATATCCTTAGCCTGGGCAATTGCAGCCTTGATTTTCGCCTCATCCTGGGTCTTAATGGCATCTGTAATGACTTTCTTCGCCTCCGCATTATCCGTTCCAATTCCTACCTTCCAGGTAGCTGTTGAAGACTGATAATTGCTACTGTTAACTGCCTCTCTGCTTACTTCTGAACCATTGACCGTAACTACCTTCCACAATTTTGCCTTAATCGCATCATGTCCGGAAACAGATTTCTTTAATGTGCCAACTGCATCACCGGAAGCTACGAATTTCTTCTTGGCTTCCGTTCTGCTTGTGACTTCGCTGACATAAGAAACCTTTCTTCCTTCCTCGTGGTTGTTTTGACCATAAACTGTGAATGTGAGTTTCCCACCAGTTGTATATCCCTCAATATAAACTGGTGCATCTGTATTATTTTTGATTTTTAAATCCTTGTATCCTTCGGAAATCGCCGCATCCATAGATGGTTTTACATAATCCACGCTCATGGAATGCGCCCAACGTTCTGTAATCTCCAGCTCTGCTAGTATCGCAGCGTTGTATAAAGTGGTAGACACTTGACAAACACCGCCACCATAACTTTGCACAGTCTGACCGTCCAAATAAGAACCCGCCTCCAAATACCCATTTTCTTTCGTTCGAGAACCCATTGCATCACTTGCAGACAATACCTCGCCCGGCATCAAAACCGTGCCATTGATAAGGGACGCTGCGTGCTTAATGTTCTTTCCACGATTACTTCCACTTGTAAATGTTGTACTAAATGTTCCAAGAGTATCCTTAATCTTTTTCAAATCTTCCGCTTTGATATCAGGTTCATCCACAACTGTTACAAGCTGAATGGTATCCTTCGCCTGTGGCACCCAATTCTTTGCATAGTAATCTGCAATCACTTGTGTAGATGCCTTTAAGTCAATCTTCTTACCCGACTTACCTTCTGTCACTGTAAAGACACCGTCTTCACGTTTGATAGTGGCATTTTGGGCTTCGTTATCCAAATGTGGAATCTTCTTTGTAATGGTTTCTTTTGCAACCTTCTCATCTACAATAAAGGTCACTTCAAAATCTTTAGGTTCCTCTTCCAAAGCTTTCATTTTCTGGTGACGGCTCCATACCGAACCTTCTTTTCCAAAGTTCACAGCTTCTTCGATTAACTTATCAATATCCTTCATATCAAAGCCAAGTTCCTCTAGGGTGACCACAGTTTTGATTTCATCTGCAATCAAGGTAACCTCTTGTTTTTGATATTCTTTTAGCTTTTGTGTAAGCGCTTCCCTTGCTTCGTCTGCCTTCATGCCGGACACGTCAACACCATCGATGGAAATGTAATCCCAGATGGTATCCTTTGCCACCTTATTAACTGAACTCTTCACTGAAAAGTATCCGATAAGAAATACAGCCAAAATAACGGCCAATGCAATTCCGCAAAGAAGTAATGCTTTTTTCTGGGCTCTTTTTTTCGCTCGTCTTCTCAATCGCTTACTCATATTTACTCCTCCATTATGTAATTACACAAACAAACTTGCAACTGTTGGTACAATCATAGCTAAAATAAGTACAATGATTATAATTGTTGCAAAAATTCTATTTCTTTTATTATTAAACATGATTTCACCTTCTTTAAAAAAATGTACTCTTTTTATTGTAAACTGTTCTGGACTTTTTTGCAAGAAGCCTGATGCGTTAATTTGCTTCTATTTTCGTAATCAAACAGGAAAATCTGCTCTTTTTTTCCGCAATCTCCCATTACATCATACTGAAACTTCTCCAAATGCACATTTTTTGGAAATTGTCGCTTCATTTCCTTGGAAACAGTATAATCTCCTGCGAACGCCGGTCTGTTCTTTACATGCTCTCTGAGATACAAATCCAAAGTTAAAAGTTCCCTGTATAAATCCTCTTCTCCCGTTTGAAGTTCTGTGATGAAATCCAATAAAATTTCATAGCGAGAGATTCTAGAATGGCTCATCAAATGGAACCCACATTTCTCATAATATTCACCCAGACTCTTGTACAAATCAAAAGCTGATGCGAATCTG
>JAXJXL010000029.1:0-1932 GCA_036307525.1 Faecalimonas sp. | reverse complement strand
TTGGTGAAACAGAGTGCGATGAAACAGCTCTTGTGAAGATTATTTTGACGGGAACATTGGACGTGGCATGTGAAAAAGATGTGGATTACATTCTGGCCCGTTTCCAATCACAGTATTTCTTTGTTAAGATTTATGACGAGACAACTTTAAAGATTAACGCAGAAGATTATATGTTAGATGAATCCCTAAAGGGTGAGTATGTGCGTATGATTATGCAGGATGCTGCATTGTCAGAAGAGGATAAGACAATTATTATCCGCTATGGACTTCAAGTGATTGCCGGCGAGGAGGTGCAGTAGCTATGAGACTAATTCGTTGTCATATTGAAAATTTTGGGAAGCTGCATGATTATACTGTTGATTTTGAAAAGGATACTCATATCATTTGTGAAGAAAATGGATGGGGAAAAAGTACACTTGCAGCATTTATCCGAGCAATGTTCTATGGACTGGAAGGCGAACGGAAAAGAAGCATCGAGGAAAATGAACGCAAGCGATATACGCCTTGGCAGGGTGGAGTGTTCGGCGGACAATTGACATTTGAGGTGGAAGGAAAAGAGTATACCGTTACCAGAACCTTCAATGAGCAGGACGAGTTTGAATTGCGTGATGCGAAAACCAATTTAATTAGTGGTGATTATTCAAGCAAACTTGGAGAGGAACTTTTCAAGGTTGATAGAGAGTCTTTCATGCGAACAGTATTTATTGGACAGGCGAATTGTGAGACTTCTGTTACAGATGATATCAATGCGAAGATAGGCAATTTAACTGATAATTCTAATGATTTGAATAGCTATGAGGCGGCAAGTGCCAGGTTGAAGGATTTGTTAAATAGTTTGACACCCAGCAGAAAGACAGGTAGCATTTCACAGAGAAAAAATGAGATTACAGAGTTGGATAGAAAGGTAGTTGCTCAAAAGGGAATTCCGGAGGCCTTGCAGAAACTCCAGGAGAAAAGGTCAGAGGAATTGCAGGTATATAATCAATTAAAGGTTCAGTTGCAAACTCTTCAGAATGAACAGACGCGACTTTCAAACCTGCAACGGATACTTGCAAAGAAAGAACAATGGGACAATCTGAAACGGGAAGTTCAAGGTGCGCGTAAGGTGTTTGTAGACGATGTTCCGTCAATGGAATTGATTGATGAAGTCCAGAAGCATTATAGTGAAATGGAAAAGGCATCGGAACGCATGGCTTCCTATAAGTTAACAGAGAGTGAGAAAGAGCAGCTTTCTACCTTGCAGAAAACTGATAAGCAAAACAAAAAAGGAATTCCGGTGCTTCAGATTATTGGACTATTATTTGTAGTTATCGGTTTCATTATGATGGCTGCAATATCTGTAGGTATAGGGATTGCGGCAGCAATTGTTGGCGGAATTCTTATTGTGGTTGGCGTGGTTAGTGATAATAAGAAAAAAGCGGTACGAAAGGATGCAGAAGAGCTCCGTCAATCCATGCGTATCTCTTTGGAAAACAAACAGAAAAAATTATCAGAGAGTAAAGCTGATTTTGAATATCATCAGAAGGAGATTTTTGCTTTTCTTGCGCAACATGGATTTGAACCTGCGCATAATGTACAGTTACAATTGTTGAACATTAGAGATGCCGTGCAGACCTATGCGGAGTCTTTACGGAAATTGGAACTCTTTGAAGGGGAAATGGACACATCCCTGTTTGCAACCGTAACAGAAGAGGATAAAGCCAAAAATCTTTCAGAGTTAAACGCTGATATCCAAACAGTGACGGGCGAAAGAGAAGAGATTTATAAACATCTGGAAGCTTACCAGGCTGATATTGAACAATTGCAGGCACAATTGGAAGAATGGGAAGAGAATAAGCTTCATTTGGAAGAGCTGAAAGAAATACAATCGAAGGAACAAGAAAAGTATAATCATATATTGAAAGTACAGGAATATCTTGCAAAAGCAAAAGA
>JAXJXL010000028.1:0-3431 GCA_036307525.1 Faecalimonas sp. | reverse complement strand
TACTATCTCTGTATGAAAGAACACGTTTTCTAATGTCCTTCTTTGTGTCCATATTTTTCACCCAGGTTCGTAATAGAACCGTCATTTTCTTGGATAGAAATATTGTCCAGCGTACCTCTTAAATTACGTTTAAAATCGTCAATAAACTCTCTGCGAAGTGCTTGTTGTTCTAACTTTTCTTCGTCTGTTAAACCTTCAGCTTTTGCCTTGCGGGCTAACACATTAATTCGTTCAATTTTTTCCTCTGTCATCTTCTTTGGTCCTTCCTTAAATCTTATCCTATTTTATACCATGTGCTTCGCACATGCTAAGCTCCGCGCGGATGCGCACGATTTGCAATGGTTTTTGTCCTGCCTGTGGGCGGACGCAAATCGGCGCGTGGTATAATACAAGTATTATACCATATCTAAAATTTTCGTCTATAGATTTTAGCTTGAATAATTTTCCAAGAATCCATAAACCTGTCCCAAGGATGTCATTTTAATTCCCTTTTTCACTTTTTGTCTTATTTCTTTCGGTAAATCTTCAACCAATATCGTGGTGTAATCATAAACAGTTTTATTGTCAGATTCATAAACGGTAACATACCCGTCTGACTCTTTGATATAGTAACAAAGTTCTGTTTCCGTCACTTGTTCAGTCATTTGTTTGTTTTGTTGATTGTGCTTGTCCAATGCACGATTGTAACTGATGCGATATGCCAAAACAAATAGGCCTACTAATATTATAAATCCCAACAAAAAACCAATACCATATTTTTTATTCATAAAGGCAACTCCTTTTTTGTTATACAGTATTGGTTCTATTATCATAAATTATACAGTTTCTTCTGTTTTAACCAGTTTAACCTTCTGTAATAATGCTAATATTTTCGTTCCCTTTGGAAATGCTAAAATTTCATCTGAAGTCAAAGCACCTAGTTTTAGTAACGCAACAACGTAGGATACGCCTGCAAAAATAATAGTTACAAGTGTTGCCAGTTTTTCCGGTGTAAAGATTGCAGTTGCATTCCACACAACGAGAATGATAATACCCATAATAAAGGATGCCCCAAATGGAATCGCAAATGTCTTCTTTACTTCCTGGTGGTATCCGGATACTTTTCGAATTGCCATGGCATTTAATATACACATGCTAAGTGAGAAAATAATATTACCCACTACCAGAGAATAAATTTCCCATTTAAATCCAACTAACATAACGACAACGGCCACCAGATGAATCGCAAGTGAAATTGCACCATGCTTTACCGGTGTTGTCATCTTGTTTAATCCCTGCAAAATCGAGTTTGTTACTGTAGACAAACAATAAAAGACTACCGTAATTGCACCAATGCGCAGCATTTTTGCAGGAATGCTTATATTTCCTACATATAGCAAGGATAAAATCTGATGTGGCATGACAAAAAAGGCCACACAGCTTGGAATTGCAACCAACATTGCAAATCGAATAACCATACTGATTTTGGAACGAATTTCCTGCTTTGTTCCGTTTGCTACTGAAGCAGTCAAGCTTGGTATCAACGAAGAACCAAGCGCATTTGCTACTGCAAGCGGGATATGAATAAGGGTGTTATATTTTCCGGTAAACATTCCTAAAAACTCAGCAGCCTGTTTCTCACTGTGTCCCTGAGTTAACATCACAGAACTAAAGATCCCCTGGTCAATGGTATCATTAATATTGTATATGGCCGTGCTCAAAATAATCGGCGCAATGGTAAGGATTAATGCAGTATAGATTTCCTTATATCCTTCTTGGGCATGCGTATGATCTCGTACAATTCGACGTTTCATGGTCGGATAATAGAGTTTCAGTAAAACCAAGAGGAATACCAAACCAAAAACCGCGCCCATTAATGTTCCAAGTGTACCGCCGGCTGCACCGTAAGCGAAAGGTAATGAAGGTTCCGTTTTTGATTCCGCCACCTTTTTACCCATTTCCAGCAAATAGCTTGCCCCTACAATGCTGACTATGGCATTTACAATCTGCTCTAAAATCTGAGAAACTGCGGTTGGCACCATTGTGCCCAAACCTTGGAAATATCCTCGTACTACACCCATAACAGCAACCACAAACAAACATGGTGCAAGGACGCGAAGTGCATAAGCGCTTAAGCGAAGGGACATAATATTTCCTGCGATGAAATCAGCAAACAGAAATACAATCAGTCCAACCAGTGCGCCCACTGCTATGGCAAATAACAGTGCTCCTTTGAAAATGCGCATGGCATTCTTATGCTCCCCTTTGGAGGTTCGTGCAGAAACCAACTTCGATACTGCAAGGGGTAAACTATACGAGGTAAGCAAAAGGGCAATATTATAGATGGAAAATGCGCAACCATAAAAGCCCTGACCTTCATCGCCAAGGATATTATTAACTGGTATACGATATGCTAGCCCTATCAAGCGCGTTACGATACCTGCCGCAGCTAATATCGCGCCTTGTATAAGAAAACTATTGTTTTTCTTCTTTTGTTCCCCGTTCATAAATCAACCTCTATCTCAATATTTGCAAATTTTTTAAAATTTCTTTTTGCTTTTGCTCCATGATAATACGTTCATCGTCTTCCATATGGTCATATCCAAACAAATGCAACATACTATGAGCAATCAAAAATGCATACTCACGTTCTATGGAATGGCCATATTCTTCCGCCTGAGAAATTACTTTTTCCTTTGAAATCACAATATCACCCAACATCAATTCTCCGGATTCCGGATGAAATGCTTCCATAACATCCTCCAAAAAATCAAAGTTTCCAGCTTCCTCGTAATCAATCATTGGGAAGGACAATACATCCGTTGGTCTGTCAATGCTTCGGAAATTTTGATTCATCTCCCGAATTTCATCATTCATTGTCAATAATAAATTGACTTCCGCTTCATATGGACAATCCGCATAATCCAATGCCGCATTTATTACTTTTTCTGCTAATTCCTTACATGGCAAATCTAGTTCTAATTCGCCTTCTTCTTCAAAAAATAAGGTCATTATTTTTTCCTTCTCTCTTTTGCACGTTCTTGTTTGTGCTCGTATTCTTCATAAGCTTTTACAATCTTTTGCACCAGTGGATGTCTCACAACATCCTTGCTTGTCAAATTACATATCGCAATATCATCAATATTTTTTACTACCTTTGTTGCCACATCTAAACCGGAAATCATACCCGCCGGTAAATCCTTTTGTGTCGCATCACCGGTGATAACAACCTTTGAACCGAACCCGATACGAGTCAGGAACATTTTCATCTGTGCAGGTGTTGTGTTTTGCGCTTCATCCAGAATGATGAAGGCATTGTCTAAGGTTCGTCCTCTCATGTAGGCAAGCGGTGCTACTTCAATCAACCCTTTTTCTGAGTTCTTGATAAAACTTTCCGCCCCCATAATCTGATACAACGCATCATAAAGTGGTCTTAGGTAAGGGTCAATCTT
>JAXJXL010000027.1:0-2902 GCA_036307525.1 Faecalimonas sp. | reverse complement strand
CTTATAACAGAGGTGTCCCTGAAACATTTGTCAAGGACACCTCTTAATTAACTTTATACAATTCCTTGTGCCATCATTGCATCCACTACTTTTTCAAAGCCTGCGATGTTTGCACCTGCTACATAGTTGCCTTCCAAACCATATCTTGCCGCTGCATCAGAAACTTTTGTATAAATATCTTTCATAATGCCTTTTAATTTCGCATCCACTTCTTCTGCAGTCCAACTATAACGCATACTGTTTTGGCTCATTTCCAAAGCACTTGTTGCAACACCGCCTGCATTTGCAGCTTTACCAGGCATAAATAAAATACCGTTTTCCAAGATATAGTCAGTTGCTTCTCTTGTTGTTGGCATATTTGCGCCCTCTGCAATAATCTCACAACCATTTGCTTTCAATATTTTAACAGCTTCCAAATCAAGCTCATTTTGTGTTGCACATGGCAAATAGATGTCACAGGCAATATTCCAGATACCTTTTCCTTCTGTGTAAACAGAGCCAGGTACCAAATCTGCATATTCTTTAATACGTCCGCGACGAACTTCTTTAATATCCTTTACTACGTCCAAATTGATACCATTTGCATCATAAATATACCCATTTGAATCGTTCATGGCAACAACCTTGGCGCCCAACTGTGTTACCTTTTCAACTGCATAGATAGCCACATTACCAGAACCGGTCACAATCACTGTTTTACCTTCTAACGATTCACCCTTTGCAGCAACCATTTCTTCCAGCATATAAATCAAACCATATCCGGTTGCCTGTGTACGAATCAGAGAACCGCCGTAGGAAAGACCTTTGCCAGTGAGAACACCTTCATAGACGCCTGTCAATCTCTTATATTGTCCATATAAGTAACCAATTTCACGGCCGCCAACACCGATATCACCAGCCGGAACATCCTGATCAGCACCAATGTATTTTGAAAGTTCTGTCATAAAACTCTGACAAAATGCCATCACTTCTCTGTCTGATTTACCTTTTGGGTCAAAGTTTGAACCACCTTTACCACCGCCAATCGGAAGTCCTGTCAATGAATTTTTGAAAATCTGCTCAAAGCCCAAGAATTTCAAGATACTTTGATTTACAGACGGATGGAAACGAAGTCCTCCCTTGTATGGTCCAATCGCGCTATTAAATTGTACTCTGTAACCTTTGTTGACCTGAACCTTACCTTCATCATCGACCCAAGGTACTTTAAATGAAATAATTCTTTCCGGCTCTACTAAACGTTCCAGCAAACCGAGGCTGCGATATTTTTCTTCGTTCGCATCAATGACAACCTTTAAGGAATCAAGAACCTCCTTTACTGCTTGGTGAAATTCAACCTCGCCTGGATTTTGCTCAACTACGCGAGCATAGATTTCTTCTGTATATGACATAATGTCCTTCCTTTCCGCCACTTATATGGCATACATTTTATATGATTGATACACTTGCATCAGTCAAATCATTTTTATTCGAATTCGATTGTTCCAGGTGGCTTACTTGTAATATCGTACAGCACACGATTTACATGAGTCACCTCGTTTACAATTCGATTCATGACTTTTTCCAATACTTCCCACGGTATCCTTGCTGATTCCGCAGTCATAAAGTCTACGGTAGTCACTGCGCGCAACGCGATTGCATAGTCATAGGTTCTTTCATCCCCCATGCACCCTACACTTCGCATATTGGTCAGTGCCGCGAAATATTGTCCTATATTCTTATCCAAACCAGCTTTTGCAATTTCTTCCCGATAGATTGCATCTGCATCCTGCACCATCTTTACTTTCTCAGCCGTCACTTCCCCGACAATTCTTACGCCAAGTCCCGGTCCTGGGAATGGCTGACGGAAAACTAAGTAAGCTGGAATTCCAAGCTGAAGTCCTGCTTTTCGCACTTCGTCTTTAAACAAATCCCGAAGTGGCTCTACTATTTCCTTGAAGCTTACTACAGACGGAAGTCCTCCTACATTGTGATGTGATTTGATAACTGCTGATTCTCCACCCAGTCCGCTTTCTACTACATCAGGGTAAATGGTTCCTTGTACTAAGAAATCGACTTCTCCGATTTTCTTTGCTTCTTCCTCAAACACACGAATGAACTCTTCTCCGATAATCTTTCTCTTTGTTTCCGGCTCTTCTACGCCTTTTAACCTCGCATAAAATCTCTCCTGTGCATTGACACGGATAAAATTCAAATCGTAGTTACCGGACGGTCCAAAGATTGCCTCTACTTCGTCGCCCTCGTTTTTGCGAAGAAGACCATGGTCAACAAACACGCAGGTGAGTTGTTTTCCCACTGCTTTGGAAAGCATAACTGCTGCTACAGAGGAGTCAACACCGCCTGACAGTGCACAGAGCACCTTCCCTTCTCCAATCTTTTCACGAAGACTTACAATAGAATTTTCCACGAAGGAATCCATTCTCCAATCGCCGGAGCATCCGCACACGTTGTATACAAAATTAGACAGCATCTTGCTTCCCTCTATGCTATGAAGGACTTCCGGATGATATTGAATTGCGTATAATCCCTCGGATGCACTTTCTGCTGCTGCCACCGGACAATCTACGGTATGGGCCGTGATTTCAAATCCCGGAGCTATCCTTGATACATAGTCAAAATGACTCATCCAACAAGTGGTCTTTGAGCTGACACCTTCAAAGATAGACGAATCCGATTTGTCCAGGATGACCTCTGTTTTTCCATATTCACGTATCGGTGCTTTTTCTACCCTTCCTCCTAATACGTGCATCATAAGTTGTGCACCATAACAGATTCCAAGTATCGGAATTCCCAATTGGAACAGCTTCTTATCACAGGTCGGAGCACCTGGTTCATAGCAGCTATTTGGTCCTCCTGTCAGAATAATTCCCTTCGGATTCATTGCTTTTATTTCTTCTAAATCTTT
>JAXJXL010000026.1:0-8029 GCA_036307525.1 Faecalimonas sp. | reverse complement strand
GTAAATATGCCGATGTGGCTCAATTGGCAGAGCAGCTGATTTGTAATCAGCAGGTTATCGGTTCGAGTCCGATCATCGGCTTTTTGGATGGGTTCCCGAGTGGCCAAAGGGGGCAGACTGTAAATCTGTTAGCAACGCTTTCGGTGGTTCGAATCCACCTCCATCCATTACAACAAGAACTGTCGCATTAATGAACACATTGATGCGGCGGTATTTTTTTTGCCCAATGGGTATAGATGAGCCTCTTTGCTAGCTTAATACCCAGAGATTTGTCAAATCATGGGTATTTTTGCTATATACTGGTTGTTTTATAGAAAGTGCAGCTCTTTAAAATGCTATTTTGACTGTTTTTTTGCTTGTTACTGGGTATAATCTTCCCCAACAGTTCGGTTTATACCCATTTACCGTGTTTAAAATGTACCCTGAAAAGTGGACACATAAAAAAGTCTTTGTATATAATTTCCAAATTTATTTTTTCCCCAATGTGTGATATACTGTAAGCAAGTTTATAATGTGACTATTCAGAGCCAACATTCATCAGTGTGGCGAATAATTTAATGGAGGGAATTATGAAATTAAATTACAAGAGAACCGTTTTAATTGGTATGGCATTTTTGACCATCAGTGCCTTCTGGCAGATGTATGATAATGTAATACCACTCATTCTTAAAAACACATTTGGTTTGGGCGAAACTGTGACAGGTGCTATTATGGCAGCTGACAATGTACTTGCTTTGTTTTTACTACCGATTTTTGGAGCTTTGTCTGATAAGGTAAGAACACCAATTGGCCGCAGGATGCCGTTTATTATAACGGGTACGGCACTGGCATTTGTATTTTTAATGATTTTACCATTTGCAGATAATACAATGAATTTATCATTGTTTGTTGTTGGATTATTCATACTTTTAATTAGTATGGGTACATATCGCTCGCCTGCAGTTGCATTGATGCCGGACCTTACACCAAAGCCACTTCGCAGTAAGGCTAACGCAATCATTAATCTGATGGGTGCAGTTGGTGGTGTGTTTACACTGATTATGATTAAAATTTTAGTTGGGAAAGGTGACAGACCAGATTATTATCCACTGTTTTTGGCAGTTGGTATTTTGATGATTGTTGGTGTGACGCTTCTGTTTTTTACAATTAAAGAGAATAAGCTTCGTAAGGAGATTGAAATCGATGAAGTAGAGGAGACGACAGAAGAGGCTTCTGTTGTGACCGGACCATTGCCAAAGGACGTTAAAAAGAGTCTTGTATTTATCCTAATATCAGTTGCATTTTGGTTTATTGCATACAATGCAGTAACTACAGCATTTTCCCGTTATGCTACCGAAGTATGGGGCTTAGAAGGCGGCGGATATGCGGACTGTCTTATGATAGCAACGGTTGCGGCCATTATTAGTTACATTCCAATCGGTATGATATCAAGTAAAATCGGACGTAAGAAAACCATTTTAATCGGTATTGTTTTATTGGGTTCCTGCTTCCTTGTTGCAGGTTTGTATCCAACCTATCACGTTACTATGGTAATTTTCTTTGGTATTATCGGATTTGCATGGGCGGCAATTGGTGTAAACTCTTATCCAATGGTTGTGGAAATGAGTAAATCAGGAGATGTTGGAAAATATACAGGATATTACTATACATTTTCTATGGCGGCACAGGTAATTACACCGATTCTTTCAGGTGCATTATTAGAACACGTTTCTTATAGAACTTTGTTCCCATATTCGGTAACATTCTGTGTCCTTGCATTTATTACCATGAGTCAGGTTAAACATGGCGATTCAAAACCAATGCCAAAGAAAGATCTATTAGAAAATTTGGATGTGGATGATTAAAACGAGATAGAAGGTGAAAATCATGGGATGGTTAATCGCTTTATTAGTATTGGTGCTGGTATATTTATTCCTCATTGCGCCAAGAATCATAGGAAAACCAAATCGGATGCCGCTTTATGGTGTCCATTATGCCCACAGAGGTTTATTTGATAATGAAACGTATGCGCCGGAAAATTCTATTGCTGCGATTCAAAAAGCGGTTGAGGCAGGCTATGGGATTGAGTTTGATGTGCAGCTTAGTAAAGACAATGTACCCGTTGTTTTTCATGACGCATCGTTAAAACGGATGTGCGGTGTGGAAGGAAAAGTATGGGAATATACCGTAGAGGAATTGCAAAAACTGAAATTAGGGAAATCCAATGAGACCATTCCTACATTTGCGCATGTATTAGAAATAATAGACGGGCGGGTTCCACTTATTATTGAATACAAAATGGACCGCGTAAATACAAAAGTGTGCGAGCTTGGCAATGCCCTATTGGAAAAGTATAAAGGTGTTTATTGTATCGAATCCTTTCATCCCCTTGCGGTTCTTTGGTATCGCAAACACAGGCCGGATGTGATTCGAGGACAGTTAAGTCAAGATTATGCGAAAACAGAATATAAGGGGATACAGTATTGGTTGATGAAGAACCTATTAACCAACTTTGTAACACGACCGGATTTTATTGCATATAAGCATAGTGATTATGGAAACTTATCTCGTCGTATTTGCAAAACGCTTGGCGCGTTATCTGTCGCATGGACCGTTCGAAGCGAGGAGCAGTACCAGAAGGCAAAACCATATTTTGATTTATTTATATTTGATAGTTTCATATTGTGACAAACTCACATTTTAACAGGAGGATTAGACATGAAAGATGTAATAATTACAGATTCAGTTTTATACGTAGGAGTGGACGATAAAACATTAGATTTATTTGAGAGTCAATATATTATTCCGAACGGCGTATCTTATAATTCCTATGTGATTTTAGACGAAAAAGTGACTGTGATGGATACTGTGGATGCAAGAGCAACGGACGAATGGCTTTCAAATTTGGAGGTTGCATTGGCAGGGAGAGACGTGGATTACTTAGTAGTTTCTCATATGGAGCCGGACCATGCATCCAATATTAAGAATTTAATGGACAAGTATCCGAATCTTAAGGTGGTTGGAAATGCAAAAACATTTGCCATGATTCCGCAATTCTTTGATGTAGATATATCAGAACGCGCAGTTGTTGTAAAAGAAGGCGATACCTTATGTCTTGGAAAGCATACGTTGCAGTTCTTTATGGCGCCGATGGTTCACTGGCCGGAGGTTATGGTGGCATATGAACAGACAGAAAAGATTCTGTTCTCGGCAGACGGTTTTGGTAAGTTTGGTGCCCTTGATACGGATGAAGCATGGACATGTGAAGCTAGGCGTTATTATTTCAATATCGTTGGGAAATATGGCGCTCAGGTGCAGGCACTTCTCAAGAAAGCAGCAACCTTGGATATTCAGATGATTTGTCCGCTTCACGGACCAATATTGAAGGAAGATTTGGGATACTATATCGGTAAATATGATATTTGGAGCAAATATGAACCAGAGGATGAGGGCGTATTCATCGCATATGCATCCATTCATGGAAACACAGCGAAGGCAGCAAGGAAGCTTGCTGAAATGTTAGAAGAAAAAGGCGCTAAGCGTGTTGCTATCGCAGACCTGTCCAGAGACGATATGGCAGAGGCTGTTGAAGATGCATTCCGCCACAGCAAATTAGTTGTTGCATCTTCTACTTATGATGGGGGCTTATTCCCATGTATGGAAGATTTCTTATCGCATCTGAAGGCAAAGAATTATCAGAAGAGAGCAGTGGCTATGATGGAAAATGGAAGCTGGGCTCCGGTGGCAGGGAAAAAGATGCGTGAATATTTTGAGGGAATGAAAGATATTGAAATCTGTGAGCCAGTTGTAACGATTAAGTCTACGATGAGAGACGAAACTGTTAAAGTAATGGAAGAATTGGCTAAGCAATTAGTTTAAAATAGTTATCAGAAATAATAGAAGCCCTGAAGGTTTTCGTTACCTTCAGGGCTTTTTTGAATATTTTCCTTTAAAAATTATGCCATTTTAGAGTAAGCTGCTTCATCACATACAACTGTTACATCAGGATGTAATTGTAATACAGAGCCTGGTACAGAAGGAGTGATAGGACCTTGTAAGCATTTTTGTAATGCATCAGCTTTGTCTTCACCTGATACTACAATTACGATTTTCTTTGCTGACATGATTGTACCGATACCCATTGTAAGAGCTTTACGTGGAACAGCATCAGCAGATTCAAAGAAACGTTTGTTAGCTTCGATTGTTCTTTCTGTCAATGTTACGCAGTGTGTGCATTTTTTAAATTCATCAGCAGGCTCATTGAAACCGATATGTCCGTTGTGACCAAGTCCTAATAACTGCATATCAATTCCACCAAGTTCTTTAATTAACGCTTCATATCTTGCACATTCTGCATCTGGGTCTTCAGCATTACCATTTGGAAGATTTGTATTGTTTTTATCAATATTCACATGATTGAACAGATTGTCATTCATGAAGTAATAGTAGCTTTGGTCATGTGTGATTGGCAAATCTTTATATTCATCTAAGTTCACTGTGTTAATCTTAGAGAAGTCGATATCCCCATTTTGATTTTTCTTAATTAATTCTGCATATGTACCAATTGGTGTGGAACCTGTAGCAAATCCCATAACACTGTCTGGCTTCAAAGTGATTTGTGCGGCAATAATGTTTGCAGCAGCTTTACTCATTTCGTCGTAATTTTTTGTTTTAATAATTCTCATTGTCTTATTCTCCTGTTCTTTGATATTTGAGATTGTAATATATATATTCTAATATATACCAATATTATTAATTTGGCTATCCTTTTTTTATGGATAAATAGTAAAAAAACATGTTGACATTCGTGAAAAGGCATGATAATATAATTTTCGTGCTGAAGAAACAGTTACATAGGAAAGCCCAGATAGCTCAGTCGGTAGAGCAAGGGACTGAAAATCCCTGTGTCGCTGGTTCGATTCCGGCTCTGGGCATTTTGTCCGAAATTGAATAGTTATTATGCGGGTGTAGTTCAATGGTAGAACACTAGCCTTCCAAGCTAGATACGTGGGTTCGATTCCCATCACCCGCTTTTTTTATTGCAAAGTTAGGAAAAGATATCATAAGCAAGTCTTATGGTATCTTTTTTTGTTCTCCAGGTAATACTATTCCCATAAAATGCTATTATTTGCCTGCGGTTATATGGCATAAAAGGAGGATTACCTATTAATGAAAACTATAAGGAAAGCGGGATTGCTGCTTGGCGTGCTTATCATCGGTCTGCTGGTTCTGACAGGCTGCCAAAGCAAAGAGCAGAAGAAAATTGTGAGAATCGGACATAACCAATCGGTAAATCATCCGACACATATCGCCTTGGCTGCGTTTCAGGATTATATTAATGAGAAATTGGGAGACAAGTATGTGGTGGAGGTTTATCCAAATGAATTGCTAGGTTCCCAGACAGATATGGTGCAGCTAACACAGACGGGTGCGATTGATTTCTGTATTGCAAGCAATGCCATTTTGGAGACGTTTAGCAAGAATTACGAGATTTTTAATCTGCCGTACCTCTTTGCGAGTACGAAAAGTTACCATAATGCGATGGATGATAGAGAGATTACGGATAAAATCTTTACGGCTACAGAAAAAGCAGGATTTCTTGCAGTGACATGGTTGGATGCGGGTACGAGAAACTTCTATACGGTGAAAAAGCCAATTGAAAGCCCAAAGGACTTAAAAGGACTAAAGATTCGTGTGCAGCAGTCCCCAACCAATATAGAGATGATGAAGCTTCTTGGTGGCTCGGCAACACCAATGGGATTTGGAGAGGTATATACAGCGTTACAATCCAATATTATTGATGGTGCGGAAAATAATGAACTGGCGCTGACGGATAACGGGCATGGGGATGTGTGTAAATACTATTCCTATGATATGCATCAAATGGTGCCGGATATTCTAATTGGCAATCTGGCGTTTATAGAGGAACTGACTGATGAGGAAAGGGAAATCTTTGAAGAAGGTTATAAATTGGTAAATACGATTCAAAGACAGGAATGGATAAAAGCGGTGGAGGCGGCGAAAGATAAGGCGGCAAATGAACAGAAGGTGGAGTTCATCTATCCGGACCAAGAACCGTTTAAACAGGCTTGTTTGCCGTTGCACAAATCCGTTCTTGAAAGAAACACAGAGATACAGGAAATATATGACAAGATTCAAAAATACAATGGATTATATCCGTCAGACATAGAGTAGGAGGGACCTTCCATGAAACAGTTACGAAAACTTTTAAATCACACATTAAATGTGCTGGCAGGGGTGAGCTTCTTGGCGATGGTGGCTTTGACCTGCTGGCAGGTGCTTACCAGATATATTTTGCAAAATCCATCTTCCTGGTCCGAGGAATTAGTGTCCTATTTATTTGCGTGGATGGCACTGTTTGGGGCCTCCCTTGTAGTTGGTGAACGAGGACATATGAACATTCCGATTGTGGTGGGACGAATGGGTGAGAAGGGAAGAAAATTTTTTGCAATCTTTGCAGAGCTTGTGGCTCTTGCATTTTCGGCAGTTATTCTAGTGTACGGTGGAATACAGATTACAAGTCTGGCAATGGGGCAGATGACCTCATCTCTTGGACTGCCGATAGGTGTGTTCTATATTATTCTTCCACTTAGTGGTGTACTCAATATTGTTTACAACATTTTAAATATTGTGGATATCGTTACTGATTCAGAGGCAGTAAAAGGGGAGGTGTAGCGTATGGCAATGCAGGCTTTGGGAATTATTTTGGTGGTACTAATTGTACTGCTTGTGATTGGTGTGCCGATTTCCTACGCAATCGGTATTTCCTCTCTTGCAGGTATTCTGCTGGTTGTACCACTTGACGTTTCCGTTTTAACTGCGGCGCAGAGAACCTTTGTGGGAATGAGTAAATTTAGTTTGACCGCGATACCTTTCTTTGTTTTAGCGGGAAATCTCATGAATCAGGGCGGAATTGCGAAAAGGCTAGTTAACTTTGTGTTGGCTATCTTAGGAAAACTACCAGGTTCCCTTTTGGTGACAAATGTTGGTGCAAATGCATTGTTTGGAGCCATCTCCGGCTCGGCTTCAGCAGCGGCGGCTGCAGTAGGAAGCATGGTGCGTGAGGGGGAGGAGGAACAAGGGTATGACCCAGCTGTTTGTGCGGCAACAAATGCGGCTTCTGCACCTTCCGGACTCCTCATTCCTCCGTCTAATGCGCTAATTACCTATTCTTTAGTTTCGGGTGGAACCTCGGTGGCTGCGCTGTTCCTTGCGGGGTATGTTCCGGGAATTATCTGGGCACTGTGTTGTATTATTGTTGCGGTTATCATTGCAAGACAAAAAGGATATAGAGGTAGACCGGGAAAATTCGAATGGGGGAATCTCGGCGTGGCAACCCTCCAGGCCCTACCGTCCTTGTCATTGATTGTGGTTGTTATTGGAGGAATTGTTGCAGGTATTTTCACAGCGACAGAAGGGTCTGCAATTGCAGTTGTGTATGCATTAATTTTGGGCATTTGTTATAGAAATATTTCGTTGAAATCCTTTTGGAGAATCGTAGTAGACAGTGCAAAAATGAGCGGTATGATTGTATTTTTAATTGGTGTTTCTAACATCCTTGGCTGGGTAATGGCATTTACTCAGATTCCGCAAGCAATTTCTGCGGCACTTCTTGGAATTACAAATAATGAGATTATTATTCTACTTATTATGAACGTGATTTTGTTAGTTGCAGGAACCTTTATGGATGTCACTCCGGCGATATTGATATTTACACCACTGTTTTTGCCGATTGTGAAGACATTTGGAATGAATCCAATACAATTTGGGCTTATTCTAGTTTACAATCTGTGTATTGGAAATATTACGCCACCGGTTGGAAATACCTTGTTTGTTTCTATCAAAGTAGGGAAGACAACGTTGGCTAAAGTGATGCCGTATATGCTACTTTATTATGCTGCAATTTTGGCAGGACTTCTTTTGGTAACGTATGTACCATTTGTGTCAATGGGGTTGCCTAATCTGGCGGGGTTAGTCTAGAAAATGTTGTTGAGCATTATCTCAAAATAGGTTATGATATAACTTAAAG
>JAXJXL010000025.1:0-33565 GCA_036307525.1 Faecalimonas sp. | reverse complement strand
TCACTACATAATAAGAATTATGTTAAAGAACAGCAAAGGAATGACAGCATGATAGGACTTAAAAAATATCTACAAAGAATCCTCTGTCCGAGGCAAGAAATAGTATATGAGAAGTGTGTACTTTGTGGAGCAGAAACAAAAATCCCAGTTACAACGCCAATTGAAGGAAGAGAAGATTATATTCAAGGATGTGGTCAATTATGTGCGTCGTGTCGCCGAAAGTTACATCGTGGCAGTCCGTACATTGAATAAATAGGCGCATGTGTATACATGCGACGTCGAGTAATATAAGGAGTTATTTATGAAGAAAGTAATAAACATCATCAAAAAAATATTTGTCTGGGCGATTGTGCTGGTGGCAGCAGGCATGATGATTTATTCCCGATTAAACTACCGATTTATCTTGACTTGCACCGAAAGAATCGGTATACCAAAGACCTAAATTACAAAATAGGGGTATTGTGAGAGAAAAGGAGGAGTAAAATGCCGAGATGAATTATATATATGATAGTGGCAGAAGTTGTAATTGCATTTTTGGGGTTATCGTTTATATTAGTTTGTTGTATCTTTGCCAGAGGAAAAAGCAATCAAAGAAAAGAATTTGATAAGGAGCAAGAAAAGGAATTAACGAAAAAAACTAGAAGGAAGGGCTAGATGTGTATGTTTTTATTATTGTATTTCTTATTATTTTTATAATTATAGTAGGCAGCACTTTTTCACAATGGTTGTCGGATTTTATAACGGAGTTAAAATATTTACGTTGCGAGATTAAGAGGACTCAAGGGGAAGAAAAGAGATATTGGATTCAGGAAAAGCAAAGATTATGGTTGTCTTTGTTTTTGTCTAAGAAATACTAGTACAATTTGTAAAAGTATTAAGAGATTCTTTTTTCTGTTAAACAGTGATGTAATCATCGAAAAATAGTAATGGAAAGATGATGTCAAAAACGATAGAAGCAAAGAGAAAGAAGGAGAAGGGAAATGAAGAAAGGTGTAATGAAGAGATGTATGGCAGCAATTCTAGTCTTGGTGATGGTATTTACATCGGCAGACCTTAGCGGTGTCATTACATTGAGTGCTGGAAATTCGGAAGGTGACATAGTGCTTACCGATGGTTCGCTTATTGCAAGTAATTACGATCAATTATCAGCAGAGGAAAAGGGTATATTGTATAGCGATGCAATTAGCGGTTCCGCATACGACATTATAGCACCAACAGCTGACGACAAATTGACAGCAGTAGATTCAGACAACAAGGTTATCTACGCAAAAGATTACAAGTCAGGTAATTATGTGTGGTATGCAGAGACAGCTGAAATTGTAGTAGAAAATGAGACAGTAGAGACTGTCGAGTTGACAAAAGGTAAATATACATACGAAGGAGAGTCATACGATGCAAGTAAGGCTTTCGATTATGTGGGTGACGGTTACACGGTAATCGTTACTTATAATGTGTATATTGATGTAGATGAAGATTTGCAAAAGACTTATATGAATTTGCCATATTATTTTGCAGATGCAATGAATAATATGAATGCAATCAAGAGTGCGACATCTTCATTAAATACAATCGTAAAATATGTTGCGCCGGAATTGGAACAGTATATAGATGGTACATCTATCATACAGTTTAGCGGCAGAACCAAACAAATTGTTGAATCTTGGTTGCAACAAAAAGCAACTTATAATCAGTCAGAACTTGCTGAATTACTTTCAAGAGACAGTGGTTATAATAAAGCAACGAGAAAAGTAGACAATCTTTTGACTTATGGAACAGAATACAAAGCATGCGCAAAGGGCGTAAGTGATGACCTTGCATACCTTGTTTCGCAAGATATGATTAAATATGCACTTGGTGACCAAGTAGATGTCTTAAATGAGATTATTGAAAAGTTGGCTCCGGCAGTTGAGAGCAATTGGGATATTTTAACTCTCAATGAGAACAGCCCTGTATTAAAGAGCGGACTTAGTGATGAGCAACATCAGGCATTTGATGCACTTGTTGCTGCAGCGATTGGCAAGAGTCAAACACATGACGTGGAGATTCAGAAGACACTTTGGGCGTCATCCACAGAAATAGAATGTAACGTGAACCGTTACAATGTATCAGTACAGGTT
Organism: Faecalimonas sp.; assembly: GCA_036307525.1. Lineage (GTDB taxonomy): Bacteria > Bacillota > Clostridia > Lachnospirales > Lachnospiraceae > Faecalimonas. Next base: position 31,448 of record JAXJXL010000025.1, on the reverse strand, counting down.
GTAATCAAAGCAGTAGATGCTACAAATGCAGTACAGACTGTGAAGACAGCAACAACAACTGTGAATCTGGCAGGTGGCGTGAAAAAAGCTGAAGTTCTTGCGGCAATCGAGGCAAATGGTATTGAGGACAGTACGGTAGCAATTCTTAATGAAGAAAATCCACTGTTTGCAGTTGGAGAAGAACATTATAAGCGTGATATTGACTCAACCTTGAGCGATACATTGACAGAAGACGAAACTTATACAATTACATACTCACCGAAAAATTATACTGTAAACTATACAGATGGAGAATTGACAGATGTAACTGTTCCATATGGTACAGAGATTACATTCCCATTATCAACTGTAGAAGGTCAGACATATGAGTACAGAGTAGCAGGTGAGAGTGGATTCTACGAAGAAGGTGCAAAATACCGTGTAGTAGGAGACGTAGAAGTTTCCAGAACACTTGGAAAAGCAAAGACACCGAACAGAATCTATGACATTGTAGTATCAGATTATGAATTAACAGAGAAAGAAGCAGCAATTCTTCGCAACCTGGCATTAGATAGTGATTACATTCACATTCGTATGGCAGAGGAAAAACTTGTGACATTGAATGGCATTGAAGAAGTAGTTGCAATCGAATACGATGCAGGTTATGGAATGAGATGGGTTCCAACTACAGTATATGTTAAGAATGGAACGGAAGTTGTTGAGACAATCACATCATTTGACGCAAACGGCAAGGCTGCTATTACAGCAGATGATTTCACAACTGTAGAAGCTGTTTACAAGTTGAAAGTAGACTTCGCAGACAATGCTTTGTTAGAGGCGTTAAATCTTCCAAAGACATTGGTTGACGATGCAACACAACAACTTGCAGACCTCAAGACATTGGCTGGTTACGAAGCAGAACTAGACCTTATCACAGGTGGTTTGCTAGAAACAGTAAGTTCTCAACTGAATGAAGATTCGCAGGCAGCGATTAAAGAGATTGTAGAACAGGGATGTAAAACAAACTCAGAGAACGTATTGATTTTAATTTTATCTGATTACATTGATCAGTATAAAGAACTTAAGACAGATGTAGAGAGATTGTCTTTCTACTATAATAATAACACTTATGCAACATTGAAAGCACAGGCTGCAATGGTTGCACGGAATATGGGTGTTATCGTAAAAGACGACAAGCTTCCAGGAGTATTGAAGAGTTTCAATATGTCAGACTATATTGAGAAGCTGGAAGGCGTTGAAGAAAAATTAAATATCTTGACAGATAAGTTCCCGGCAAAACATGAAAAGATTAATGTTAACAACGGCGCATTTGAATCCTTATTAACAGCAATCTTGTCTAAAGGTACTGTATCAGCACGTACAACAGAAAAAGATCTGTACTTAACTACAACATTTTCAAAGACAGCCCCTTCAAGAGCGCTTGTAAAAGTAGTCGTACAGGTTGCAGACGGAAACGGTAATATTGCAAGCTCAGCAATTAAGTCTTATGAAGATTCCTTTGCAAGAGCAACCGGAATGTCAGCAGGTGACATTGCTGCATTTTTAGCAAAGGTAACAGAATTTGAAGCAGCTTTGGCAATTGATAAAGTTCATTATACATGTACAGTAGAAGGTACATTACCAGAAGCAGATACGGCACTTGCAGGAACTGTAGAAGTTATATATACATGGGCACCGAATTCATACACATTGAAGATTGACGGCGAAGCAGACCAGACATTCACATACGATAATCGTCGTATCACATTGCCGGCAAGTGCAAGTGCAGATTATAAATATTACTATGTAGTAGGAACGAGAAGAATTGAAGTTACAGATAAATCCGTAACAATCACATTGACAGCGCAAGAATTTGATGCTTTATATGGCGTAAATGACACATACACCGTTGTCAGAGAAAAAGTTGATGTGAAGCGTGAGCGAGTTATCAACTTAATCACCAGCCTAAACAGTGAATTAAGCACAAGCGGTATGGCGGGTGTAGCAAGCTTCGTTCCGTTCGAAGATGCACACGGTAATATCTCAATTGTATTGAGAATGAATGCATTTGATAAGAATATTACCGGAGCACTTGAGAAGATTGTAACGGTACTTGTAAATCAGTCATATGTTGGACTTGGTAACAAAACATTCAAGGACAGCAACGGTATCTATGTAAGTACAGTCGTAGATTTATTGTTGAACAGTGGAATTACTTCAACAGCTCTCAATGACATGATTGATGATAACGGCAATATTAAAGAAAATGTAAAAGACCAAGTAAAAGGTCAGACAGTTATCGTAGATGCAGCAAGTGGCATCCCGGCAACAGACCAACTTGGTGGACTCTTAATGGAAACAACATTCTCAATCTCACAAGGTGAAGCGGGAATGCCATTATATATCTCATTGCAAGACTATGATGCAAACGCTGCAGAACTTAAGAAAGTCAACAGCGCATTAGATAAGCTTGCACCATATGCAGTGATTGAATTAAAAGAAGGTGCTGCACACGCAACAGTAACAGCACCGGAGAAAGCACACGAACTTCTTATGGCAGCAATGTTAGTAGAAGGTGAAGTGGACTTAAAAGATTTTAAAACCCCTTCTTTTGTAAATATAGTAGAATACTTAGATGAGCTGGGACTTGGTCCGATATTAAAGAGTGAAGATGTTACGGCAGATACACTTCTTAATTCAGTAGCACAGTTGAGTGCAGGAACAGACTTGAGCGGTTATAAGGATACATTAAAAACTGTTCTTTCTATCTTGAGACAGCTTTTGGATGACAGTTTTGAAAATCCGGAAATTACTTCAGTGAATGTAGAGGGACAGGATAAAGACTTATACGCAGTTGAAGTTTCATGTCCGACATCTACAATCGTACGCGCAGCAAACTTACCGGAAGGTATTGCAAACTTGTTAATAGGTGATGTAAATGTTCCGGTTAATGTAAGACTTACAAACTGCAATAAAGAATATGCAGCAGTAGTTGTTGATATCAAAGCAGAAGGAATTCAAAACAAGGTTGACTTCACAACAGCAAAAGATATCGTAACTAAGAATGAAAATTCAGTTGTTGTTGTGTTGAATGATATTGACAGTATCACAGTTAATGGCAAAACATTTGTTGACTTGAATGGAAATGCAGTACAGACTCTGAATGCAAATGCAGCAGTTACTGTATTTGACAGTACATTGAGTTCTGAACAAGCAGGCACAATCGTTACAGTCAACGGACAGGAAAACGTAACTCTTACAGCAGGAACATATGCAGATGACGTATCAAGCATGCTTCCTGATGGCTACGTACAAGTAGATAAGGTAGTTTCTAACAGATTTTATCGCCTTGTAAAAGATGCTGATGAAAATATTACAATTGAACTCTCAGCTGATTTCTTAGATGTGCAAGATGCAGTTGCATGGAAGAAAATTGCAATGGAAATGGCTGTAGATGTTGCTTTAAATGCTTATACATGGGCAGGCGTTACAGTTTCAGGTGTTGAAAAGTACGACATTTATGAAATTGAAATCTTAGATGCCATCGCTGCTTACAAAGCAGGATTAGGACAGTTGGCAAGCAACTTAGTAGAAGAAATTAACTGTGACGGTATCGAAGCATTCGCAAATGATTTGATTGATAAATTAACCGACTTTACAGCACTTCAAAATGCTATCGAAACAGATACAGCGATTGTAGAATACAATCTGATTACAAAACCATGGAATGTTGTACTTGAGAAAGCAGCAAATGCTGATTACCTTACAGCAAATATCATTGCAGGTGAAGTAACAGAACGTACAATTACAATCAAAGTAGCCGGAGAAGAGCAAGACAAAAAAGACCTCGCAGCTCTTTGTGAAGAACTTGCATTAATCTTTGGTGATACAATTGATATTGAACTCTTCTTGGATGACCTTACATATGATGCAAGCAAAGGCCTTACACTTGCAGGATTAACATATGAAGTAGGTGCTGACATCTCAGCAACTGCAGATTTGTCTAAGAAAGACTACGTTGCTGTTATCGGAACAATTATGGCATACGGAATGAACGATTCTGATGCAATGGTGGCAGCAACTAATAAGTATTTTACAGAAGGCGTTACAACAGACCTTGTTGCATTAATCGAAAATATGACAGCAGCACAGATGATTGCTTCATTCAAGAAGGCAAACGGAGTTCCGTTTACAGAGATGATTACTGAACTGGGAATTAATGATGAGGACGGTAAATTAGCAGAACTGCAATCAATCTACGAAGACGCATTAAATATTTGCTACAAATTAATTAATGTATTGAAGATTTCAGGTGGAACACAGAAACTTGTATCTTTGAAAACAGATGAATTTGGAACATACAATGTTACGAAAGAATCTTGGCACAGAATGAATCTTGATCTCACATTGATTCTGGCAGATGAAGTGCTTCACAGTCATACATCGGGCACACCGGTACAAGAAAACGTTGTAGGAGCAAGTTGTACAGCACCTGGCTCATATGATGAGGTAGTATACTGTGATGTTTGTGGTGAAGAATTGTCAAGAGAGACAAAGCCAATTGCTCCACTTCCACATGATTTGAAAAAGGTAGAAAAAGAACCTGCAACTACAGAATCAACTGGTACAAAAGAGCACTGGGTATGTAATGTCTGCGGCAAACTTTTTGCTGATGCAGAAGGCACAGTAGAAGTGAAAGCAGAAGATCTTGTGATTCCGAAGCTGGAAGTTCCGGATATCTTGGTACCAACAGTAAAAGATAGTGAGAACCTCAACGCTGTAAAAGTACTAGATAAACATATCTACATCGACGTTACTTCGGAAGAGGGAATTAAGCAAGATGACTTACTGAAGGCTATTATGTTCCAGGCTACCAATGAAGGTGTCATCACATACAAGTTTTCAGATGAGGCAATCAACTTAGTTCAAACTGGAGAAACATTGACTATCACAGCAACGAATGAAGACGGAACAGATGTTGAAACTTATACGTTTATCGTTTTAGGTGATGTGAATTCTGACGGTCAGATACTACCGAACGATGCAACTATTATCTTGAAAAATTGTGTGGGTAATGTAGGAAATACGATTGATTTTGCAACGTCAAAGTATGCAAAACTCGCAGCTATGCTTAACAGCACAGAAGGCGTTGACCCGGGCGATGCAACAATCGTTCTCAAGAAGGCTGTAGGAAAATCATACACGACATGGTTAGACGAATAGAAGGAGTTAAACAATGAAAATTATAAAGAGAATTTTACCAATGATGTTGGTGGTAATGCTGCTTGTGGCAGCATTGCCATCAGTAGCAGAAGCTAAGACGTATGAACAGTCTGCTGGTGATACTGTAACAGTAAAGATTCCTGTTACAGAAGGATTTGGTGGAAAAGGAACAGTTACATTTAGTAACGAATCCCTTTTTTCTTCCATTTCAATTAGCGGAAGCAATGTGGGTTCATTTCAGGAAAATAACAGAGTAATCGCTTTTGCTAGCAGCAGTGAGATAAAAAATGGTTCCATTGATGTTACAGTAAAAATTAAATCTACTGCAAGTGCAGGCGAAGCATGTACAATTAGTGTTAATGGTTATCAGAAAGTTAATGCAAGTGATAACATGGAGGCTGCGTCATTAGCAGCACAGACTGTGACAATTAAAGCAGTAAGTACACCAAGCACACCGAGTACACCGAGTACACCATCGACACCGTCTAAACCGTCGACACCGTCTAAACCAAGTACTACAGTAGATAAAACAGATTATACAGAATTGAAGAAACAGATTGGTATTGCTGAAGGATTAAAGTCTGATGGATACACAAAAGACAGTTGGAACAAGATGATTGATGCATTAGATGCAGCTCGCAAAGCTTTAAATTCAAAAGACCAAGCAAAGGTTGATGCTACAGCAAAAGCCTTAAAAGATGCAATTGCAGCACTTGTAAAAGTAGATTATTCAAAATTACAGGCAGCTATGGATTCAGCAGAAGCTTTAATTGAATCTGACAAATTAGGTACAGAGTGGAACAAATTATTTGATGCGTTAACAAGTGCCTCTAGCTTATTGGCAAGTGATGACCAGGCAGCAGTAGATGCAGCAGCAAAGGAAATCGAAGACATAATCGCTCAGATTAAAGAGTTATTATCAAACGACAAGCAGGATGTAGTAAAAGAGCCAACAGGAAAATATTGTAATGTTGCAATACATAAAGTATGGCCAATCTTATTCTTCATTAGCCTTGCAGGAAACATCGTATTAGTTGTTTTATTGGTAGGCAAAAAGAAGAAAGAAAATCAGATTGATGATACACCTATCGTAAACTACGAAATCGGAGAAGACGATAAATAAGAAGCATAAAAGGAGATAAGCGTGAACGAACAGAGTTGGAGGCGAAAAGAATATGAATCATGGGATGAGGCTTTCCGTGGACTGTTGCCTCAGATACGACAGCAATCTGTACGTGTAGCTACGTACACACAGGTTCTGTTTGTTCAGGCCTGTGCCTCCTCATATGGTAAGAATATCGCCGAATGGGCAGAGCGCATGAAGGATGAATATGTTGATCTTGCATACAAATGCGGTCTATATCACCAGCTTGGCAAAGCTTTATTAACGCCAGAGCATCAGCTCTGGCGTATAGTTGCATCTAGCGAAGAAAAAGCAATTTATCAGACATATCCGTCAGAAGGACGTCTGCTGGTTGCAAAACTGCAGGATAAGAAGATGCAGGGCGAGCAGGAACGTCCAACCCAGAACATTCCATGGCTTATGATCCGAGAAGCGTGCGAGCAGCACATGGAACGTTGGAATGGAACCGGATATCCGAAAGGATTAGTAGGGGATGAGATTAGCCCAATTGCGCAGATTGTGGGTCTGGCAAAAGAACTAGACCAATTGGTTTCTGAGACAAAATCCGAGAATCCGTTTGATGAAGCATATGTTATTCTTCTTCAAAAGGCAGGGAAAGAATTCTCAGAAGAATTAATGGAAGTGTTAAAAGCTTCCAGAGGTAAATGCAGAGGTGTCTATAAACAATATATTCAGTATACCAGGACACTTCCGAAGACAATCCCGTTGGTGGACAAACGTGCAGAGCGTACCATGGGGTTGCAATATCGTCCAATAGGTGATGCCATGTATGAAGCAGTTCCTTGGTTTGCAGGCGTTCTCAATGAACCGGTGGCAAGGGAGAGCATGGAAGTCTTAGAACCTATGATGATACGGACGAAAATGTTACACGATATCATGTTTTATTTCCTGTATGAAGCAGCAGATGCAGTGCTTCGTATGCAAAATTGTCAGCTTCAAAACAATGGAATTCTTGTGCCAATGGCAGTTGGATTCTATAAAGGAGAAAGCAGAAGAGGACGCTTTGAGCAGCTGCTCAGAGAGCAGCCGATTGACAGCAGTAAGTTAATGCTTACAGTACCAATACAGGCTGTACTCGCAGCAGACAAACAGGAAAAACAAAACTTGATTGAATATATCGAATCCGGAATACAGCTAGTCTTAGACAGTTACCATCCGGACGAACTCTCAATAGAGCAGATTCAAGAGATTGGATTTGCCAAAGTACGTATCGCACCTGACTTAGCGCAGGAATTAAAAGAAGAAACACAAAACTTGTTACAGAGCCACGGAATCACTTGTATCCATTATGGAGTTGTGGGGACAGAGGTGGAAGAAGAAACATTAATTCAAGAATTATTGTTAGGTGAACGATAGTGATGGAAAACAAAGAAACTAGACAGCGTGGATTTTTTAAAAAGACACGAGGTGGAGTGGAACTGACACAGCAACAGGTACACGACATCAAGGAAGGCCGTAAGAAACTGCGCAAGCAGATGAAAGACGCGAAAGTCTATACAAAGAAAGAATTTGAACTGACAGCGTCGAGCATGGGTTTGTATTTTGATAAGCACAGGACAGGAGGGTTACTGCTCTGGCTCTTTCACGGAAGAGCACTTGCCTCCTTGCTTGCAGCATTATTACTCTTACTGCTTGTTATGCTTATCTTCTCAGGAGTCAGCCAAATGAGGGGACATTTCACGATCAACCTATCAGATGATATGTTCCGCAATGGTTTTGTATTAAGTGAAGATAAAGCATTTACAACACCTACAACACAACTATATAGTGATCCGGTGGAAGATGCGCCATGCATCTCCATCAGTAGTATTCCAGTGGACGTAGATGCCTATGATGGAAAACACAATGGGAGAGGCTATTTTGCCTATACGTTCTATCTGAGATACGAAGGAGACGATGAGACAGAAGTTGACTATGAGTATGAGTTAGTGATTAACTCAGAAAGTAAGAATACGAGCAGTGCATCGTGGGCTATGTTGTTTGTAGATGGAGAAATGACCGTCTATGCCGCAAAAGGCGAAGACGGGAATTCAGAAGCGATACCGGCGCAAGGTGATAACACAAGAGGTTATCGAAATTTGCCGCTCATGGACCAGACGGCAAATCCGGAAGAGCAATACGAAGTAATTGCGACAAAAGGGTCCAACACATTCTACCGTGTTATTCCGGAATCGTTTGAAACAGACAGTGTGATAACGAAAGGAAAAGAAAAAGGTGTAAAATCAGGAGATGTTCATAAGTACACAGTTGTCTTATGGTTGGAGGGTGATGACCCCGATTGTGTAGATGAGCTGATTGGAGGACACCTTGGGGTAGAAATGAACTATAGACTTCTAGATAGCGAAGATGTTTCAGGAACGAAGGGTAAAGCGTTAAAGGAACGTTGGGATTCTATCTGGGATAGTCTGATCTTCTGGGAAGATTAGGCGATAAATCAAATTCAAAGAGAGGAAAGGTGAGAAAAATGGTTCTTTCACAGAAAAAATCAATTCAGAAGAAGTTATTAGCAGCCACATCAATGCTTTTGGTTGCATGTATCATGTTAATCTCTGCATCTTATGCGTGGTTCACGTTATCGACCGCACCTGAGATTAAAGGTATCACAACAACAATCGGTGCAAATGGTAACCTGGAAATCGCATTGGCGGATGCGTCTACTTGGGCTGACCCAGATGGCACAGTTAAGACAACTGTTGGTGCTGGAAACTTAGGAAGTGGACTTGACACAAATGCAGTAAAAAATGTCAATATTACTTGGGGTAACTTAATAGATGTAAGTAATGGTTATGGATTAGATAAGGTATCGTTGTTGCCATCAAGATTAAATCTTGCTGCCTCAGGAGAGGATTGGACAGTAAGTTCATTACCATTGAAAAGACCTATTTACGGAGCAGATGGACGTGTGATGGATTTGAAGGAGACTGTTTACGCACAATACAACGGAACAGACTACTTACTTTCAGATGCAAATGGCGTTAGAATTATAGGTTCTGCTTCTGGAATGACAGATCGCCAATTAGCTTATAGAAGTGCAAAAGTTGCCTTGGCAAATGCTATTGCAGATGCTAAGGCTGCAGCAAAGACTTCGCTAGAAGCAAATGGTACAGCGTTGGCAAATATCGTTGTACAAAAGGCCGTAACGGATAATCCTACATATACACAGACAGAAGTAGAAGTTATCAAGAATGTGTTGACTGGTGTATCTACAGCACAGGCAGACATGGAGACTGCATGGGAAGCAGCTGTAATTAGTTATGCTGCAAGTAAAGCAGGAGAAAATATCGAAGGTTTAGGAACTGAAGAGGCATACCTTGCTTTCAAAGCAAAAATGGAAGCAAAGAGTTACACTGTAGCTGACGGTGCACTTACAGCGGATGGAGTGTCAATGGCACTTCCAGGTGATTTCGCAACATATTATACAAAGATTCAAGAAATTAAAACTAATGTTGCAAGTGCTACTACGAAAGTAACTGCCCTTGAATCAAAGGATAGTATTTCATGGGAGGAACTAAGAACTGCGTTAGACTATATTGTAAAAGCGAATGTAGTTACAGTAAATGGTTTGAAGAGTGATGAAATTAAAGCAAATCTGAGTAAATTAATTAGTGCCGTTACTTCAGGTGGTATCCAAGTGGAGATGCCATCAGGTGCAGGTGTATACGCAGATATTGCAGACTTTTGTGAAAATTACTCTGCTACTGTAGAATTAAAGAATATCACGTATCCAGGAACAGATATGGTTCTTGGTTCAGATGAGCAACCAGTAAAAGCAACAATGAAAACAGTATCTAATGTTTCGCCAGCATATTTTGTAGCAGCAAATAATGTGGTAACCAATGCATTAGCACCTGCGGGAACAGGAGCTGCTAACAATAAGTTGTCTGATATGTACGGTTACACAATTGATTATTATATGCGTACGAATGCATCCAATGCAAAACTTTTGTTACAAGTGAATGAGGCACAGAGAATCTATTCAGACAGCACTAATGAAGATACATTAGGTTCTGGAAGTAACATGACATTTACATCGTCAGATACAAACTTTACAACCACACAAATGTTGAAATTAATGGGAGCAATTCGAGTTGTATTCATGTTACCAACGGAAAATGGCGGAGGAAATATTCTTGCAGTTGCTAAATTGGATACGGAGAATGCTGATGTTGCAGGAAGTATTGTAAAAGCAGATTTGAAATTATGTGAATACTCTGTAGATACAACAAATGGAAACATATTGCAAGTTGATAACTTCAAGACAACTCAGGAGATCACTGCTATGACACAGAATCAGGCAATGAAGTTATCTACATTGGTATACCTAGATGGCGATCAAGTAACCAATGCTATGGTTGCAAATGCATCAAAATCCATGTCAGGGACTCTGAACTTACAGTTTGCAACGGACCAGAAGTTAGTTCCAATGCAAGACGCAGCATTAATGGGTGTAAAAAAAGAAGAAGAAAATCAAACACCATAGTTTAAACTTAACATCATGAATTTAATCCCTCACCCGAAATTCGGGTGAGGGATTATAAGAAGGGGAAATCAGGTTGAAATTAGAACAGAAGCAGAAGAAAAAATTAAAATTGTCCATGCGCTGTTTTCATCTGGTTGTGGTATTGTTGCCACTACTGGTTGCTGCATCCTACACCTGGTTTTCGATTAGTAGAACGCCGAAAGTCAGCGAGATGGGAATGTCGATAGGCAGTAACACGGGCATGGAATTGGCGTTTGAACAAAATAGTGAAGAATGGACGCAGCACTTAGATTTTAGAGAGCATTTAGAGGAAATGGCACCGTTGCGACCAATCACCTGGTCGGAGGAACAGCAGTGTTTCTTCGCGGCGGCGTTTGGTACAGATGGAAGAATTGCCGGGATTACAGAGCGCTTAACAGATGAAGCGAACACAAATAATACAGGTGGCAATAGCTACTACATGAAGAATACTTGTTATGCCAGAACCGGAGAACCGGTGAAGGTATCTTTATCCCCCGCAGTAGTCGGAGGAGATGGAACACAGGGAGCTGGGACCTATGTCATAGGGACGCCTGTGTGGGACGGTGAAAGTGTCACTCACACCAACGGTGGACATGGCGCAGAGTATGCCGTGCGTATCGGCATTAGAATCACAAAGTTTGATGTTGCAACGGAGACACGTAAGGGTGAATCCGTATTTTATATTTATGAACCGAACTCCGATAAACATATAAACGGAGAAAACGGGATGATTGAGACCAAGAGTATTGATGGAACCGAAACCTTGGTACCGGATAATCGATTGCTTAGACAAACAACTTCCACATGGGAAGAGGCAGAGCCGGTGCAAAGAGACGTAGTTATCCGTGAACTTGGGGAATTTACAACGGACACATATTTGTTTGATTTGGCAGCAGATGAGTTTGCCAAGATTGATATTTATGTGTGGTTGGAAGGACAGGATGTTGACTGTACCAATGAGATTGGAAAGGAATCACAGATATTTGTGAATATGCAATTTCAAGCAGCAGCAAATGGTCAGTCAGGTCTGGAGGGAATTGAATAAGATACAAGTCATTGTATTTATATAGAGCGAAAGAAGTGAAGGAGGAAACTTATGAAATTGTTCAAAAAAAACAAAGTGGAACAAGAATTGGTGACGCCGGAATATGAGGGAGAAATGGTCGAAGTGGAAAAGGACCATAAAGTCCTCAGTACGATTATTAATGTGATACTGGTTGTTGCAATTATACTTGCTGCAGTCTGTACATATGTGTCATTCGTATCAACTTCGGGCAGCGGTGTTCCTAGCATTTTTGGAATCAGACCATTTTCAATTCAGACTGATTCCATGTATCCGAAGATTAAGCCGGGCGATTTGATTCTTGACACAGCAGTTAAGGATGCAGGAGATTTAAAAACAGGGGACGTCATTACTTACTGGACAGTCATTAATGGAGAGAGGGTACTTAACACCCATAGAATTACGGAAATCTATGATGGTGGTGGATATCTAATCTTTGCTACCAAGGGTGATAACAGCGATTTTGGAGATGCATTGACAGTACATGAATCGGAAATTGTCGGTAAATACTGGGTACGCATCGGTGGGATAGGTAAAGTATTCGATTACTTACAAACAAGTACGGGCTTCTTGTTAGTTGTAGTATTACCGGTATTTTTATTCTTCTTATACCATTTAGTACAATTCTTCCGAGTATTATTTGAGTATCAAAACGTAAAGAACCGTATCAAGTACGAGCAGGAACGTGGGAGAAACGAGGATATGGTTGAACTTGAAAGACGTAGAATGGAAGAGAAACAGAACGAAGTGAGAGCTGCGCTTGAAGCAGAACTTCGCGAGAAAGTAAAAGCGGAGCTGCTCGCTGATATGAAGAAGGAGCAAGCGCAAGAGGAAGAAACATCAGAGGTGTAGTCTATGGACCAATTTTTTAGATACTTTTATCAGGATATTGGAAGAGTTTTTCGTGCTTTTGTTGAGGTGATTATCGCATTCTTTAATTTCCTCAATTATTTACTGAATTTTCCGATGAGAATGGAGATTATCAAGTCATTTGAGAATGATTTTTCAACCGTTGACTGGATAGCGCTTCTTATTGTCAATATTCTCCTAATTGCCTTAATTGTAGCTATGTTTATCATGCTGGGCAGATTGTTTAAGAGAATATTCCGTTTCCGTGTATCCGGTAAGAAGTATGATGCGCTTGTTAAACAGGTGCAGAGTTTGCAGAGGGATTTGATTCGTGCAAACTATGAAAAAGATAAGTTGTTGGCACTGAAAGTGGCTTCGCTGGGTCTTGACCCGGAGCAGGTGGATATGAACGATGTAGTCGGTGCCCTTTATACGGAGGAGGAGTCAAATCAGCTGGCTGTTGCGGATGAAGGGGCAGGATATACAGAAGGGAAACGCAACACGTTTGAGTCTCCATGTGTGGAACCTTCAGCGAGTCGTTTTTTCCGTCTGACTGCGGTAGATAACTACTATAAGAAGAACTATGTGCCACCAGTATATAATCGCAAGATAACCTTGGAAGAATTCTGTGAGCAATTCCGTTTGTTCTCTGCGTCGCAATTGAGACTGTACTATGACCTTAAGATGATGAGACATTTTGTGGCATCCATGGGAGCTGCAAGAATTATTATTTTACAAGGTATTTCCGGTACAGGTAAGACTTCTCTGCCGTATGCATTCGGTAAGTTTGTGCAGAGAGATACTACGGTAGTGTCTGTTCAGCCTGCATGGCGTGAACGTACAGAGTTATACGGTTATTTTAATGAATTTACCAAGCAATATACGGAAACGGATTTCCTTCGTGCAATTTACGAAGCAAACTATTTCAGAGACCCGCACATTATCATCTTGGATGAGATGAATATTGCGAGAGTAGAGTATTACTTTGCAGAGATGCTCTCGATTCTTGAAATGCCACGTGAAGAGGAATGGCAAATTGATATTGTTACGGCGACTTGGGACAATGACCCATGCCAGATTCACGAAGGGAAGGTACATATTCCAAACAATGTATGGTTTGTCGGAACAATCAACAACGATGACTCTACATTTGCCGTTGCCGATAAGGTATATGACCGTGCAATTCCAATCGACTTGGATAGCCGTGCAGAGGCATTTGAATGTGAAACGACACCACCGGCTTATGTATCAACTGATCGTTTGATTCAACTCTTTGATGAGGCGAAACAGACATATCAGATATCAGAAGATGTGTTAGAAAAATTAGACGATATGAACGCTTACCTCATCAAGACTTTCCGTCTTGCATTTGGTAACCGTATTATGAAACAGCTTCGTGATTATGTGCCATGCTACATTGCATGTGGCGGTACGGAGATGGAAGCAGTCGATTTTATCGTAGCAAAGAAGGTTCTTCGTAAGTTTGAGTCTTTGAGTCTTGGATTTATGAAGGATGAGTTAAATCAGTTCGAGACTTACCTGGACAAGACATTTGGTAAGAATGTCATGGCAGAATGTAAGGCATATGTGGAATTTTTGAAGAAAAATAACTAGGAGATAGCATGGCAACTTCAGATAACAAGAAACGTTCAGACATGTTAATAGACCCAATCTATCAGAAGTTTTCTCGAAGTATTATTCGTACACTTGAAAGTACAGAGTTTTACGAGCACTTTATGGATACGATTTCCAGAGGGAAGAATGAATTTCAATTTTCGAACCGTAAAGTGGAGAAGGTCGTTGATTTATCTTGGGTAGATGCAGTCGAAGATTCATTGGAAGGTTTTCAAAACATTATATCGAATCCACGTAATATCATCCGTGAAGATGAGATTATTGTGAATGTCGCTAATGCCAAGAAAGCAGGGCCTGATGTGGTGCGACACTTGGCACAGCATGGTTCTATGGTGGAGAATTTCAATGAAGAGACAGGGGAAGTGCGTCCATCAAGACTGATGCAAAAGCTCCGTGAAGACTCTACGGAGTTGTATGAGAACCGTCTGGTATTTACTGTTTTGGAGCATGCGTTTCATTTTGTACAGATTCGTCACAATGCATTGATGGATGCAATGAGTGAGGAATATGGTGCCAAACTTAAAGTTACATCAAATATGGAAAATGTGAAAGAGTTGGTACATTTAGATATGTTTTTACATATCAAAGAAAAGGATGACATTCTTGAGACAGACGAAAAGAACAGGGAAGTGTTTGACCGTATTTCCCGTATCTATCGTGTTCTCGGCACTTTTATGAACAGCCAGTTTGCAGAGCAGATGAAACAGATTAATCGTGTCAAGGGAAATATTACAAAGACGAATGTCTTGAAGAAGCATCCGGATTATAAAAAGATTGTGAAGTTATGGGAATTTCTGCACAAATACGATGATGTGGGTTATCTGATTAAAGTGACCGAGCAGAATCCGCAGATTGATGAGCGTTTTCAACAGGATATTTATCACAATATCATGTTCCAATACATTATTCTGAAAGGATATCTGGAAGAAGAAGAGGAACGCGCAATTGCGGAACCATTAAAGAGCCGTAAACGGAAGCTTAAACCGAAGGTAATCCGTCAGATTATTGAAGAATTAACAGAGGATTATGATTTGCCGGATGTAGAGATTCGAAAAGTCTTAATTGAAGAGTTGACGAAAGAGCAGCTTATGATGGAAGAAGAGGCCGAAAGGCTTCGTATTATCGAGGAGCAGGAACGACGGAGACAGGAAGAGGAAGAGAAACGCCGTCAGGAAGAAGAACGTCTGCGAGAGATGGAGGAGGCAGAAGAAGCACGACTCCGCGCAGAAAAAGAGGAAGAAGAGAGAAAAGCACTCTTGGTACGTATGG
Source organism: Faecalimonas sp. (assembly GCA_036307525.1). GTDB lineage: Bacteria > Bacillota > Clostridia > Lachnospirales > Lachnospiraceae > Faecalimonas. Next base: position 15,785 of record JAXJXL010000025.1, on the reverse strand, counting down.
AACAGGAAATTGAAGACCGCCGCAGAGGCGAACTGTTCCGCCGTGAAATCACGCTTCTGGAATCCAAACTTTTGGAGCGACAGGAACAGCGTGAGGGAGAAAATGAAAAATGGAAGGTTCTTAACGAGCCGTTATCAGATTTTGCGGATGCCGCAGCACAGATGGAGGAAGCTGAGCGTCGCAAATTAGAGGAAGAAGAGCGTATTCGCAGAAGAGAGTTAGAACAAGAAGAACGTATGCGACGCTTGGAAGAACAAGAACAGATTTCCAGAGACATGGAAGTGGTTCGCATTTATTTAGAAGAGGTATTGTATTTCCAACAAATGCTTGCAGAGAAGCAAAGAGAGCGTCAGGCTTATGAAGAAGCGCGGAAGTTATCTTTGGAGCAAGCCAAGATGGAACGACAAATACGTCAGGCACAAAAGAAGGAAGAAAAGCAAGGAAACAAATGGAGGTTTGGTATTCGATGAAAAAACCGAATCAAAAATTGATTGCATCTGCCTTTCTGGTACTTGCTACGATATCACTTATTGTTACAGTAAGTTATGCATGGGTCACTTTGTCCGGATCACCGGCATTAACAGGTGTTGAGATAAATATCGGTGGAACCAATACGATTCAGATGGCACCGAATATTACGGAAGTGGTGGATGGTGAGGTACTTCATTACCCGGGAAGATTTCAGGACAGTTTCGATGTTGGAGATTATAAAAGTTATAACTATCTGAATTCATTGGCGGGTATGACACCGGTGTCTACAGCAGATGGTATTCATTGGTTTATGCCGTCCGACGAAGTAGAGATGGAAGTGAAAGGAACCTATTCGCTGGATGACTATCTCATGGATAATACACTTACTCATGCCAATATTTCTACAACATCCACATTGGACGTTTTGGATGGAAAGAAGGGTAGTTATGTCTACCTGGACTTTTGGGTAGTATCGCCGATGAGAGACTGTAATCTGCGTGTGTCGATTGGGTCGCAGCATGAGGGAAGTTATGTTATTGGACTCCCACAAGTGGTAAAAGATGAATCCACTCTTACCGGATATCGTTTGGAAGAAGGAAACGATGAGGTGGCAGCATGTGCGAGAGTAGGTTTTTTGGTTAATACAGATGAGGTTGCAACAAAAACCTTACAGCAATATAAGGCAAGTAAGGCATATAATGGGGACTATAGAGCATTAAGAGGGACCTATCAGGAACCGGGACAAACGATAACAGATATTTCCAAATATCAATTTACAATTTATGAGCCAAACGGTAACCAACACAATGATGTGGGAGTGTCCTACATTCAGTCCCAAGACGGATTAACATATACCATTTGTCAAGATGGTGAGTATGCAATTACCAGTCCGATTGGTTATGAAAATGGTAAGGCTGTATTAAAAAATATCAGTAGCATATTGACCGTGCAAAAGAAAAATCGTTGGAGACAAGCAGACAACGGGGAAATGTTACTGGGTCAAATCTTTCAGAGTTCGATGTTAAAACAGGATTTGACTGACAAAACGGAAGCAGAAATTATGCAAAAATTTTATTACGATACATGGCAGAATAATTATTCTGATTATATCATGCGTGCGGCATTCTGTGACAGTACACGTGAACTCTATTATGCGGGAGACGGAAGTGTAACCACACAAGAGAATATGGCTCAGGTGAAGGAAGCAACCACAACCCGGGATGCCATTATTGTTAATTTGGAGCGAAATGTACCTCAGAGAGTCCGCATGTATGTATGGCTGGAAGGTCAGGATGTAGATTGTGTGAGGGAGGCTGCGTTAGAGAATTTTGCAATTGGTATTGAATTAGCAGGGAGTACTTGGGAGTGATGAATCGAAAAGAAAAAGTCATAAATGCAACAGCAACAGTACTTTTGGTTATAGCAGTAGTTATGTGCATAACAGTGATTGCACAGACATTAAGTAAAGGATATGTCACGATGTTTGGCACCAGCCTCTTTCGTGTTGTTACTGGTAGTATGGAGCCTACAATTCCAACAGGCGCACTTCTGATTTCAAGAGAAGTGAATATTGATGAAGTGGAAGAAGGCGATATTATTTGTTTCCGTTCCATGGAGTCTAATATGCTTGGACAAGTAATTACACATCGCGTTGTAGATGTGGTGGAAGGGAATGACGGGGAGACTTATCTGGAAACGCGCGGTGATGCCAATCCGGTATCGGATGGATATTATGTTACGAGTAGCAATCTGATTGGTGAAGTCAGTGCTTATACAAAGGAAGGAAACATTTTGGCAAAGATCTATTCTGTGGTTACAACACCACTTGGATTCTTGTCTTGTATTGTTTTTCCGGTCCTGTTAGTAGCAGGTTTCATCATGCAGGGTTCTGTGAACGTGATACGCAAAGAATTGGATGTCATTTCCCAGGGAATACAGGATACCTCTATAGAACAGGTAATAACACCGGAAGAATATGAAGAAATGATTGAGCGACTTAGAAAAGAAGTTTTGGAGGAAGTGAAGCAGAGTGTTGAACAGTCAGGAGAGAAACGATAGTCCAGACTATATGAAAATCGCAAAAGAGAATATATATAAACAGGCAGGCATGGCAGGTATGGCAGTCGTAGTTACGATTGTTCTGATCTTTGCAATGACAGTTGCGTGGTATAGCAATGTCGTACACACGGATGACTTAGTGTTTCAGGCAGCTTCGTGGAAGTTTGATTTCGAGGGTGCTATTGAGATAGAGACAGAGAAACAGGAGATTGCACCTGGAGATTCCGGCATTGTGAATTTGAAATTTACGAATGATAGTGATGAAGCAATCACAGTCTTGGTGAATGCAACCAAAGATGCCAATGTGTCGGAACTCATGAGAGAGCGCATCTACTTCTATGTAGATGACAGCCAGATTATCAATGGTGAGGTAGTAGATCGAATTTATGTCAATGAAACCGATGAATATGCCTATACTGTTTTAGGAAAGAATACTCTTGTTCTGAATGAAACGTATCACAGTGATGCGTATCTGAAGTGGGAGTGGGTATATGACGTGTTGGGATACTATGTATCCGGCAGTGTGCAAGACAATGGAAGCGTAACAATTGACGATTATATGCGTCCGGTAGTTTACGATTACGATAAAGCAATGTTTGATTCCAATGGGAATTTGCTGACTGTTGAGGGAGGAACATCCAAGGCGGAATTCTTACAGGAATTATTTGAGACAGACGGATATGCAGGCAGAACAGTTACAACACCTACCGCAAAGGGATATTATCCGGTAGTAGTCGATGAGGACAGTGGATATGGCATATGGCTCTATCTCTGCACAAAGAGTGAAATCGAATATGCTACAGGCTGGGATAATCAAATCAGCAAAGGTGATACAGATGGCGAGCAGTATTCGTTTTCGGGACGATTGTTGTTATCCGGTCAGCAGAAACGTGAAGCTGAAGTGCAGGTGACGACAGCAGGTGAACTAGAGACACAGCTGAATGCGAGTGCCATTGGCAAGGTAACACTTGGCGGCAATCTCACGCTGTCTGACACGATTCAAGTGACAGATGCTAAAAAGGTTGTATTAGACCTAAACGGCAAAACGTTGACAGTACCAGGCGGCAAGAACGGTGTTGAAGTAGCGGAAGGAAGCTCGCTTACTGTGCTTAACGGTGATGTAGTCGGTGCAGGTAATGGAGTGGCATTCCAATCTGTTGGCGGAGAGGTAACACTCAGCAAAGTGAAAGTCAGCAATGTGGCACGTGCAGTTCACGTTGAGGACTATAAAGGAGCCGGAATGGATTCCAGAATCAAAATCACGGATTGTAATCTTGCTGTGAGTGATGTTGCAGTCATGCTTCGCGGCAACGGCGATGCTTCTGCAAGGAAGACGTATCTGTTGATTGAGGACAGCACCATTACAAGTGACAACATGGCAATTGTTGGAAATGGTAATGACACACAGAAAGGTACAGATATTGAGATTATCGGAAGTGAAGTCAGTGGTGGCTGGGCAGGTATCTACCATCCTCAGAGAGCAAGTTCCATGAGAATCATAGATAGTACTATTACCGGTTATACGGCACTAACTATTAAGGGTGGCAGTGTTACTATTAAAGATACCACCTTGCATGGCACCGGAGACAAACAGGAGCCGAAAATACAAGTCAACGGATTTACTGATACCGGAGATGCCATTTTTGTGGAAACAGGTTATAACACAGATATTTTACTTCATATCAGTGGAAACAAGACAGTTTTGAAGAGTAATAAATCTTATGCGCTTCAAGTATTTGAAGCGAATTCAAAATATGTGAGTGTATCTATAGCCGGAGGAAAGTATAGTTCGGATATTACGAAATATCTGGCGAAAGGATACACATACACAACCAATACAGATGGTTATTGGGTAGTGGGAGAAGAAGCGGCTTCTTCTAATTAATACTTACGGAAGGGAGAAATTGCCGATGAAAAGAAATACAATATCGAAGTGGTCGTATATCGGACTTTTGTCGGCAGTTCTTTTGGTTTTGACAGTTGTTCTTATGCTGGGAAGCGCATATGCAAGGTACCAGCAAAGTGTCACTAAGGATATACCGCTTCTTGTGCGTGAGCCAGCAAAGTTTAAGGTGTCATTTGGGAAAGGATGGACAACACAGAATGAACGCGAGTCCTTTGCATTTTCCGTAGATAATCAAGGACATACAAAAGATGCGTATTTCACACTCCGACTTGGCTCTACAATTGGCACTCAGTATGATAAGGCCGATGTGTATTTGGTCGTCAAAAGCGAGAATGGTGTGGAACGGGCTTATAAAGGTATTGCAACCAATATGAAGGATTCGCCGGTGCATTATGAAGAGATGGGAGAAGGCAGTATGTATATTTTTTGCAATTCAGAAGGAGAAGAACTTTCTTGGAAATTAGAAGGTTCCCAAAAAGGAGAGACTTCGGTTCAGGATTTTGTCCTTCAATTGCAAGATGCCAAGGAACCGAATTTGTTAGAACTTATTGTTACAGAAACATTGAGGACAGAATAATTGCAGAAAGGATAAGGTATGAAGAGAATTTCTTTGAACAATCGAATATGGGTCATTCCGATGACGTGTTTATTCCTGTTCATGGGAATCTGTTTTAGTATTCGTGATACATATTCACGTTATCTCAATGAAATATATAGCGTGACAACGTATAAAGCAGATGCACATTACCAGTGGAAACTTTCTGACGGTGATATTGTCGGAGCAGAAAAATCAAGGCGCGAGATTCCAAGTACACCGGTGACTAGTAAAACAGGAGTAAAGTTACTTCAACACCCTTCGCCGAATTCACCGTTGATTGTTCAACTTACTTATCCGGAAGGATATGATGAGATTGCCATTTCATTGAATGGCAGTACCTTTCCATCGGGAACCAGCTATTCCTTCGATGGAGTAGAGCAGTATCAACTACAGGAAACGGGCTATATCGCATTGACGGGAGAGACCATATTTGCGATGGCATTTCCGGATGACTTGTTACAAGTTGGACAGAGTGCAACACTGGGCTTCTATTTCTTCGGAGAGGGTAAAGAGACCACTCTTGTAGACTTGCAGATTAAAAAAGTTGAAGACGAAGCCATTGGTGTGACTCTACAGGGAACAGCCAAACCTATTTTAGAGGAAAAAGGAAGTCTAAGTTGGAACATCAGGAAAATGTTTGATGATATGGAGTATACGGTGCGTCTGGAGTATTTGTCTGCGGATGGATATGTACAGATACCGGTTGCCGATTCGCTGAAAAGCGACATTGTTTCCAATGATGACGGAAGTGTTACGGTTACACTTTCGAACGCAAAGGCAAATCAGGCATTAGCAGGAACTTATCGAATGGTAGTGGCGCAAACGGGCAAGCTCAATGGCAATACGTGTCAGTTGCAGTCCATTTGCATTCCATTCTTTGTTTATTACAGATAGACAGGAGGTAGTAGTTATGAGAGAGACAGAACGCAGGATTGACGAATATCAGAAAAGATTACCATATCTATATACAAAAGTTACGTCAGTTGCATTATTCTTGCTGATTTCAGTAATTATGATGACTTCTGCAACTTTTGCATGGGTGACGATATCTAAAAATCCTGAGATTAAAGGAATAGAAACTACTTTGGCGGCCAATGGTAATCTTGAAATCGCACTGTCAAAAAGTGATGGAGGCAGACCAAATGAATCAATGGTAGGAGATGGGCAACTCGACTTAGCTCTTCGCAATATGACGTGGGGCAACCTGATTAACTTATCGGACCCGTCTTATGGTCTGGAAGAGATTGTGCTGCGTCCAGCAACCTTGAATACGAGTTCTCTGTTAAACAGCCCGTTGTTTGCTGCAAAATATTCAGAGGATGGCCGTATTGAAGACTTGACCAGTGAGTTTGCATATACTAATTATGACACAGATAAAAAGATGTTCATGGTTCCGGGAACGACTCAGTATGGTGTGCGCGCTATTTCCAGTGTTACCTATACCTTTGCCGGTGCACAGGAAATCTTCGTGGAACGACTTCAGGATGCGAATAGTAAGTTAGGCCTAGCGAAGAGCCAGTACGGCTCGCTTACGAGTAATTCTGATAACATGACCGCTATTAGTAAGATTATGGGAGATTATCTTACTGATAAATTCGGTGACAGCAATACAGATTTTCGGCAGTATGTTCCTCAGATGTATTCTATGTTAAAAGAGCTTGAAACGTGTATGGAGACAACCGGTGAGGCAATGGTACGTATTGCCAATCTCCAGTCAATGTTAAAAATGGGTGGAGCAGCCAAAACTTATACCTTGGAAACATTATTGAGTGCATCGGCTGCGGACTTGAAGAATAATGGTGTTTCTATTGAAGGATTGGACACTTATAAAACTGACCGTTCAACATTTGCGACGCATATGGCAACAATGGAAAAACTAAATACCCAAGTTACACAAAATGGCTCTGCAGTTTATTGGACAGAACATGGCTTGGATAAGATTGTCAATTTCCTTGTAAAAGTTGATACAGTAGTAGTAGATGGAATGGAAGTAAAAAGTATTGGAATGTCAGAGGCGGCGTCGATGCTACTGGGTGGCGGCGATCACAAGGCAATTATTATGGAAGGTGCTCTGTTTAATATGGAAAAGCGCCTAGGAACTTATATGTTTGCAGAAGATATGCCGGTTACAGTTACAGCTACAGTTAAGGGATTTCCTATTACTCAGACTTTGAAGGCAGATGTGTATACAGCTGCTTCACCTACAGCATATCTTCAGGATGAAATTGAGAAAGTTAAGAATAATAATACCGGGAACTTTATAGGAACAGACCCAGTTGCTGCGGATACTTACGGAATGGCAATTGATTTCTGGGTTCGAACGAACGCGGAAAACGATTACCTAATTCTGGAAGGTAATACCTTGACTACGAAGGTTCATAAGACTGATGCTCAGGGCAACAAATATTTTACCAATCAGGAAACAGAAGAAGTGATTATTCAGGCTCCGGACGGTAAGTATTATGATACAAATGGCCAGGAAGTGAGTGGGGATAATTTATCCATTACATATGAAGATGTGGTTATTGGATATGAAGGTGAAAATCGTGTCTGGAATGATGAAGTGTTGACAGAGCACAGCACTACTCAGGGCGGGGGAAGTTGTTACGTATTCTATGCGGACACACCTCAGGACCAGGCGCAGAGTTTGGAAATCTTAAATGCTATGACAGTAGTGTTTGTGGATGACACAGGGAAATTGTTGGCATACGCAGATTTGAACACAGAGTCTTTCTATGCAGAGAGTGGTCGTGTGACCGTTCCGTTGAAACTTCGTTCCGCTAGTACGAAGTTGGGACAGGACGAAGCCGGCAACGATATCTATGCGATTACCGACCTTAATAAAGGCGAAGCAAAGCGAATCACAGCGTTAATCTACATAGATGGAGATAAGGTTACGAACACAGAAGTGTTATCAGACGGCAATATTCAGGGGAAACTGAATTTGCAATTCGGAAGTTATGTAGACCTTGAAGCCATCAAAGACGATGAAGTGTTTGATGAGGAAATTCATATCAGTGGTTCTGCTACACCGAATCGCTTTGATTTTTCACCGGAAACGGATTTAATTTCGGCGGTCAAATTGACGATTACCGGTGTAAAACCAACAAAAGTGGAAGCGAATTTTATTCGACAGATTAATAGTACACAAGGATCTCGTCAGGAGACCATCCTCTTTACTCCGGGAGCAAATGATACCTATACAGCAAATGTAACATTTGCATCACCAGGTGATTATGTACTCCGAACCGTATGGCTGGACGGAGTGGAGTATAAGTTAGACGAACCGATTACTGTAAAGGTATCCGGTTTTGCTATTGCAGGTGTAGGATGGCTGCATGAAAACAATTATGTGAAGATTCTTCGTGCAGAAAGCTATTACTCTGAGGATATTGAGGTGCAGTTCGGCGGAAACAGTATTCAGCCAAATAAGGTACAGGGTATCTTCAGTAACGCGGAAAATCAGCAGATTACTGTTAACTTTAGGAAAAAAGATACTTCTAACTGGGTTGGAAGTGCTCAGTTTACAACCAGTGGTGTGTATACTCTGCAATATTTATTGGTAAACGGTGAATATTATGAGATTCCGTCAAGTATGCAAAAAACGATAGATTTGTCATTAGGTATGCAGGTGAGAGTGCAGATATCTAAGACGGTTCTTGAGAAGTTTACGGGGAATCCGACGGAAACCTTAGCTGTTTATGCCACTATTCTGGATAATAAGGGCAATCAGTTGACAGGTCTTGAGAATGTGAGTATTCAATATCTGGCACAAGGTTCCGGTCTGACGGAAAATGGTTTGTTCAGTAAAATGGAGTGGATGGAAGCAGACGGTCGTTACGAGGGAAAATTTGAGGTAAAATATGCAGGAGCTTATCAGTTCGGTTATCTGACTTTTGGAAGTAGTCGTATTAATTCTGCAGAGGCACCGGTTATTACAGCGATTCCGCCGGTACCACCATCTTACTACGGAAACTTGACAGAAGAAACAATTTTTGCTTATGGCAGTGATGTATCCATGAGAGTTGTCCTTGCAGACTCTATCGCGATTGCAGATGGTAAAACGATTGCTGTACTGGAAAAATTAGATGATGCAGGAAACGTTGAGGCAACTATCGAAGTTCCGGGTGTTAAGGCGGCTCATATCTTTGATGAGGGAGAAAATATTGTAGATAACATTATGGATTGGAAATTCACCATTCCTACGACAGAGGAGTTGGAAACTCAATATGATTGTGCTGGTGTTTTACAGACTGGTGATTGGCGAATGACAGAATTGCGCATCATTGGTGCATATCAAGAAGGAGTGCTCTCAACAGAAGAGAATCCGATGATTATTGATGTGAGTGATAAAGACATTAAGACGAACATCGATGGTACAATGACAGTTCTTGTATCGGGTCAGGGACAAGAATTAAGTTCAGATAAGAAATTCTTAGAAGTTCATAAGGTGACAGAAGGCTTGTCTGTCAAGGTACAAGGCGAAGGTGGAGTGAGTGCTATCGGCGTGAAAGATGTAACCGTTACATATAAGTTGGATGTTGATTCTTTGACTTATACAAATAGTAAGACAAGTGCAGGTTATTATTATGAAGGTGATGCTAAAGAAACCTTAATGTCTAGATTAGAAAGTAACGGAATTGCCACAGCAACACTTATGGAAAATCCGAGTGATAAGACTGAGTTTATCTTAGATGAAGAAAGCGGTATGGATCTTCCATTGATGGGAACATATAAGTTGGATAGAGTGACCTTTAAGATTGGAAATACCACTTATGCGACAAAGGTAGAAACAAGTGAGGTTGGAAGTAAGGATAAGGTACCTTTGAACGAAAATTCTGTACTACCAAGTTTTACATATAAGTGGGATGCACCGATAATAGAAGTTACTGGTGTCAGTCCAGATGTTCAAATGAGTGTTTGTTCAGATGAAAACGGATACTCAAAGCAAAATTTGTATAATATATATGAGACCAATCAAATCGATGCAAATACTAATAACTTGTCATGTACAGTGTATATGAAGGCAACTATTGATGATTTTTCGGTAGGAATATGGAATAAGACAACATATTATTACATAAAGGAATATAAAACTTCATCAGTATTAACCAGTATTAGTAACGTTAAAGATTTTAGTAGTGCATCAGCGGTAATACCTAATAACAATGAAGGATTTTCATACTCTAAAACGAACCCAGAAAGTAGTGCGGCAATAGGGTCCGTAGGTAAATCAGGGATTAATTTAGGGATTGTTGATTTAAGAGTTGGTACAAAAACAGTATTAGGGACTACGAAGGTAGAATATGTATCTATTACAGGCAATAAAGATAATGCAGATATTACTTACGTTTTCAAACTTACTAACCCAATTACCATTAACAACCCATACTAAAAGATTTTTTACAGGAGGTACTTATGAAACGTTCATTGAAAAATAGAATATTGGCGGCAGTCTTTGCCGCCTGCCTCCTGTTTGTCTCTGTAGAGATGCTTGCATTGGCAGCAGATTCGGGAAGCTGCGGTAGCAAGGCAAAATGGAGTCTTGGTGCGGATGGAACACTTAGTATTACAGGAAAAGGTTCCATGCAGAACTTCACGGAAGGCAACATGGCACCTTGGTATGAGAATCGGGAGAAGATTACCTCGGTAACCATTAAAAAAGGAATTACCAATATTGGTGATTTGGCCTTTTATGGCTGCACCTCATTGCAGAGTATTTCTTTTCCGGAGACTGTTGTAAAGATAGGTGACATGGCTTTTGCGGGATGTACGAATCTGGCGAGAGTAACGTTGCAGGATGGGCTGAAATCCATCGGAGCTAATGCATTTTCAAGATGCGAATCATTACGCACGGTGAGACTGCCGGATGGATTATTGAATATTGGATATCAGGCATTCTATCGTTGTTCTTCGTTATCTACGATTCGCATACCGGTTACAACCACCAACCTGAGTGAAAGTATTTTTGCTTATTGTGATAATTTGATGCAGGTAGTCATTGAAAGTCCGATTGCGAAATTGCCGGAATGGACTTTTTATGGATGTACTTCGCTGACAAGTGTTTCTTTACCTTCATCGGTACAGAATATCGGTGAGTATGCATTCCATGATTGTGATTCGCTGAAGAATGCTTATCATGACGGCACTGACGAGGAACGCGAGCAGATTTCTAACCAGATTCAGAGTCAACTTCCGGATTTTACGGGTGTGTCAGAAGGTGACAGTTCAAATGTCGGTTCCAGTACAACAGGGTCTGTGACGCAAAAACCGGATGGCAGTGTGGTTGGGACTGATAGAGAAATCGTAGATACGGACGATTCTACCATTGATACGACAGTAAATGTTACAAAGCCATCAATCGGTAAGGATGAATACGATATTACAATTGATGTAACCATAGATGATAAAGACGGATGGGATGATATGCTTGAATATACGGACAGTTATATCAAGTATCCGGAACGTTTGGAAGATGATAGCACTACTGTCAATAAGGTTGATATTCATGTCAACCTAAATGGTAGCACGAAGATCCCGGGAGATGTACTGGAAAGTCTAGCGGGTCATAAGGTGAAGCTTACAATCTCTACGAGCACAAATTCCAGTTGGATTATTGACTGTGAGAATCTGGATGCAGACCAGCTGTCGAAAGCATATGATTTAAAATTTACTTTGAAGAAAAATAGCAAACCAACGAAGGCGCAGATGAAATTGATTGGCAATGCGCAGAGTTATATCTTGGAATTTGAAGAAAATATTCCATTTGAAGTGACGGTAACAGTTCCGCTGGGATATTCCTATGCGAAACATTTAGCAACCATTTGTCAGAAACCTGTTTGGAAAAGTTGGGAAATCATGCAGTCTACAATCATTGATGCACAGGGCGATGCGTTGTTCTATCTGAGTTCCTTGGATAAACAGACGAAATACCTAGTGGCAATTGATATGGAAGGCATTTCATTGGAAGATGTACTGATTCCGGACAGTATGGCAGATGAGTATGGCAATCTTACAGATGCCGCCGGAAATAAATATGTTCTGACAGGGACACAGTCTTCCTGGGGAATTTCTTTTTGGCAATTGACTTTGATTGTATTTGGTGTAATTACTTTGTCGGGAATTGTTGTAGGTGTTATTATAAAAATACAGTTCAGAACCACAAATAATAAAAAATAAAAAGAACATAGTTTTAAGAAATCATGTGGGCAGGTTACATGTGGTTGATTAGAGACCAATTCGGCTGGTGACCATGTGGTATCAGCCGAATTTATTAATAGCCATATCAAACAAAAATCTTGATTGAATGAAGACATAAAACATGCTATGCTGTCTATATCACAACAAGGCACGGATTTATGATCAAATCATCCGAGGTGCCTACATGCGTTCCATAGAACGCATCTGATTTTCGAGGCAATTCTGCCGAAGAATTCAAAATGTGAAACAACTAAATAAGATTGATTTTGCATTTGTCTTTCGTGTTTTGCGATAAATGCAAAATCAGAGTGAACGAGGAGGAATCATTATGTCAAAAACACAATTGGCACATGGTATCGATATCACTGAAACAAAAAGTAAGTACGATACCAGAGCAAAGTATCTTGTGAGTAACAAACAGGTGCTCGCAAGGATTATGAAATTTTCAGTACCAGAATACAAGGAGTGCAGCATTGAAGAAATCATAAATTATATCGAAGGAACACCAGAGGTCGAGACTCATAGTGTGTTGCCTCAAAACGAGAAAATCGCAGGAATGGACACGGCAAGCAAAATACCAGGAGAAGGAGAGTTTTCTTTTGATATTGGTTTAATGCATTGACACCGCAGAAGGAAAAGATTAAAATTATTGTAAACATAGAGTTGCAAAAGGACTATTATCCCGGATATCATTTTTGCAGTCGAGGTATATTTTATTGTTCCAGAATGATATCAGAGCAGGTATTTACGGAATTTGTACCAGATAATTATGATGATATCAAAAAGGTATACTCGATATGGCTTTGCATGGAACCGCCGAAGAAATATGCCAATACTATTACAGAATATTCTATGGAAGAAAAGAATATTTTTGGAAAGTTTACCGGTGTAGAAAACTATGATTTGTTATCAGTATTGATAATAAGACTATGCACAGATGAGAACATTGACTGTGAAAACCAATTGATAAATATGTTAAATGTGTTGCTATCAACTAAGTTAAAAGCTGAGCAAAAGAAAGAGATTTTGGAAAAAGAACATCAGATGAAGATGGAAACAGATATGGAAGGAGAGGCGAAAAACATGTGTAATTTAAGCGATTTGATTGTAGAACGAACAGAACGAGAAGTAACAGCAAAAGAAACCGTTCAGGCCGTGACTAATCTCATGACAAATCTTCAGTTGTCATTAGAAAAAGCATGCGAAGCGTTAGGGAAAACGGTAGAGGATTTCCTGGCAGCCAAGCAAGTGGTGGATTCCATGCAGAAATAGTAGTTAGTGGGTGAACAATCCACACAGGAAATTCAGCTTGTGACAGAAGTTGAGAAAGATGTAACAACACCGAATAAGATGAACAAAGTGCAGATGAGTATGCCAGAAAAATTCTAGGTTTAGAGTGATCTATTGGAAACGCTATTTAACAAAAAATGTAACACACACCTTGAAGTTCGTCAGAAAAAATGTATAATGATAAATGAAATCATGAGTTGTAGGAGGAGAGGAAATGAATTACGAATTGAGACATTTTGATACACCGTTAGTTCGTTTCTCGGCTACGGAAGATAGCAATACTCCTGAAATTAATATTTTGTGGTATGATGAAGAAAAGAAGCATCTTCTCCCGCTCGATTTAGAGTTTTCAGAAGAGGGTATTACAAGGTGGCTCAAGCATAGAACGATTCCAAAGAATCGTGCCTATGTTCACAATTTTTTAAGCAAATGCGGATTGAACTTCAATCGACCAATGAATATTATTCGTGTTTCCAAGGGGCTATCGCTCAATGATTGTTATTGGATAGTAGAAGAAGGATTTGAAGGTACTTTTGAGAAATATAATCTTTATGACAATCGTTTTAGTAAAGTACTCGCGCTCATTGCCTTTACTGGTTACGGTAGTAGTGTGCGCACATCTCTTGCTTCATGTCCAGAGTTCACGACAAATGGTATGCTTCCAAAGTGTTGGAGAAGAATTGAGGGTACTATTAAACTGTACAAGGGCGGCACGAGTGGAGCATGCAATACTGGAAATGAGCCTTATTCTGAGTATTATGCTGTACAGGTGGCGCAAGCTTTTGGAATCAATGCTATTGATTATAATCTTAGCAGATGGGAAGGATTGCTTTGTTCTACTTGTGAAATTTTTACAAGTAAGAAGTACTCTTACTTGCCGATTGGCAGAATCGTGAAAACAGGTGGAATGCAAGCCGTAGCAGAATATTATGAACAACTTGGCAAAGAATATGTGAAGTCATTACATGATATGTTTGTCTTTGATGCTATAATTTGCAACACGGATAGACATTTTGGCAATTTTGGAGTCTTAGTTGACAATGAAACGAATAAAATTGTTGCTCCGGCACCGCTGTTTGATCATGGTAATTCTCTGTTTAATTACGCGGCAGGCGATGATTTGGATTCAGAGAAGTCTTTTGCAAATTATGCAGAGACATTACTCCCATGTGTTTATGATGATTTTATAGGAACAGCTAAAAAAGTCCTTACATCAGAACATAGAGAAGGACTTAGACAATTATTGGATTTTAAATTCCGAAAGCATTCACGTTATAATTTGCCTGAAAAGCGATTGAAATTGATTGAAGGTCAGATACATGCGAGGGCAAAAATATTGTTAGAGAAATAAAATGAATTCATACAGAAAAGACGCAATTTCAATATGAGATTGCGTCCTTGTCATTTACTGTTGCGAAAAACATGTGTACAAGGGTAAATTTCGAGGATTCTTGGAGAAGAATTTTACACGATAGAAGCCTCCATTTTGCGGATGGAAAAGCGTAATATATACGTTAATAAAATTGGAGAAAAAAGTATGTTTAACGAGTTGACACAAAAAGATATTGACGACATGATGGCAGAGGTAGAGCATCGCAAATGTGTTGTTCGAAAGGAATTATTAGAGGATGTGAAAACCGCCAGAGCGCATGGTGATTTGAGTGAAAATTTTGAATACAAGGCGGCGAAGCAGGCCAAGAACCAGAATGAGAGCCGTATTCGTTATCTGGAGAAGATGATTAAGACGGCAATTGTTGTAAAAGATGAATCCAAAGATGACGAGGTTGGAATTAACAAGACGGTAGAACTGTATTTTGAAGATGACGATGAAGTAGAGGAATTTAAAATCGTAACCACAGTTCGTGGGAATTCACTCAAGAATCTGGTTAGTACGGAATCTCCAATTGGAAAGGCTTTGTTGGGACATAAGGTGGGCGACAGAGTCTGGATAGAAATCAATGCAAATGCGGGTTATTTTGTGGAGATTAAATCCATTCGCGCAGCGGCGCCGGATGAAGAAGAACAACTGCGCAAATTTTAGAAGTAATACTAATAAATTAGGGGCTAGTAATTACATCAGCTTTTAGGTATAATGTCGATAGACATTATACCGCGCCGTAACAAAGTGGAGTGCGCATCCGTGCGGAGCGTAGCATGTGCAAAGCACATGGTATAATTTAACTATTAAAGGAAATTTACCCCAAGAGAAGGAGAATGATTCATGGAAATGTTATCAATCGAAAAAGAATTACAAGGCAACGC
>JAXJXL010000024.1:0-1718 GCA_036307525.1 Faecalimonas sp. | reverse complement strand
GTCCTGAAACGGTTGGTGAGATTGCATCTGTTATTTACAACAGTCTTGCAAAATGTTATGCAGACACCATTGAGGGCTTGGAGAGAGCAACAGGAAAAACATATGACAGGATTCATGTAGTAGGCGGCGGAGCAAACGCAGGATACTTGAATGAATTAACTGCAAAATACTGTAAGAAGCCAGTGCATGCAGGTCCGACAGAGGCGACAGCACTTGGAAATCTTGCAGTACAGATGATGTATTCCGGAGAACTTGGAGGGCTTGTAGAAGCAAGAGAGTGTATCCGAGATTCATTTGATATCAAAGTGTATGAAGTATAGTACTTATTAAGAATGTGGTGCTATCAAAATAAATGAAAAAAAGGAGAATGAAACAATGACAAGATATGAATCAGCAAAAGAGATTTACGCAAAATATGGCGTAGACACAGATGCAGCGATTGCAAAATGTAAGGAAATCCCAGTATCATTACACTGCTGGCAAGGGGATGACGTTATTGGATTTGACCATGACGGAGGCCTTACAGGTGGTATCCAGACAACAGGTAATTATCCTGGAAAAGCAAGAACACCGGAAGAATTATTGGCAGATATGGATAAGGCAATGAGCTTAATGCCAGGTGCTAAGAAAATTAACGTACATGCTTGCTACGCAATCTTTGAAGACGGTGAATTTGCAGACCGTGACAAATTAGAGCCAAAGCATTTTCAAAAATGGGTTGATTTTGCAAAAGAAAGAGGTATGGGACTTGACTTTAACCCAACCTTCTTCTCACATCCAAAGGTAAAAGATGGTTTGACACTTTCAAGCCCGGATGAAGAAACGAGAAACTTCTGGATAGAACACGGAAAAGCTTGTATCCGTATCGCTACATATTTCGCTGAAGAAACAGGCTTCCCATGTGTTATGAATATCTGGACTGGTGACGGATTCAAGGATGTTCCAGCAGACCGTATGGGACCAAGAATGCGTTATAAAGAATCTATCGATGCAATCCTTTCAGAACCATATGATTTTACAAAAGTAAAACCATGCGTGGAATCCAAGGTATTCGGTATCGGTGTAGAAGCATTTACAGCAGGTTCAGCTGAATTTACATTAAGCTATGCAGCAGCAAACAAAGACAAATGCTTACCACTTATGGATAATGGACACTATCATCCAACAGAAGTAGTATCAGACAAGATTCCTGCATTACTTTGCTTCTTCCCAGAAGTAGCACTTCACGTAACACGTGGAATCCGTTGGGATTCAGACCACGTAGTAGTATTAGATGATGAAACAAAAGAAATTGCACAGGAAATTGTTCGCTGTGATGCAGTTGACCGCGTGGATATCGCATTAGACTTCTTTGATGCATCAATCAACCGTATCTCTGCATGGGTAACTGGATTTAGAAGCATGCAAAAAGCACTTTTAAATGCACTTTGTACTCCAAGTGCTTACTTGAAAGAATTACAAGATACGAACCAATTCTCACGTAAGATGGTTGCAATGGAAGACTGCAAGATGCTTCCAATCGGTGATGTTTGGGCTGAATACTGTAGACAATGCGGTGTGGCAGCAGACAACTACTATGATGAGATTGAAAAATATGAAAATGAAGTACTCTTGAAGAGAGTATAATAAGTGAGATGAAAAAGGCTCCGGCAGTTTTGCCGAAGCTTTTTTGTATAGGATCTAACATAAAAAACAATAGCGTGTACTTCATTTTGAAG
>JAXJXL010000023.1:0-3270 GCA_036307525.1 Faecalimonas sp. | reverse complement strand
TGTAAATATTTCAATAATCAAAAGAACTACAAATAGAATTAACCAAAATATTGTTTCCATACTTCTCGCCTCACTTTCAACTTCTTGATATACATATTTTACTACACTTATCTTTAGAATTCAATAAAACAAAAAAGAGACAGAATTTAATTTTTCTGTCTCCTTAAAACTCCCCTATTAGCTAAAGTAGTGGTCACCTAATTTAAAATTACCTCTTCTTGTGTTAAAAAACAGCGCACCATTTACTGGATCTTTTCCTTCAAATGCATCTTCTGCTGCCTCATAGCATGCGCTCGGGATCTTTCCGCTTCTAAGTACACGTGCAAGTTTTCCTGTCATTGCAGGTGTAAACTGTCCTCTTTGATAAATAACTCCTTCTAAAGAGTTCGGAAAACGTCTGCTTTCCATACGATTTAATACAACCGCACCTACTGCAACCTTACCATCATATGGCTGATTGCCTGCTTCACAGTAAATCAATGCTGCTAATAATTTCACATCACTTACTTTCTTCTGTTCAGCTTGAATCTCTTGCAGTGTTTTCGCATCCTTTGTGCCACTAGCACAAACTACTTTTGCTCTTTCATCTGCTGCACTACCAAACAAAAGCGATTCTGTTCTAACATAACCCACAACAGCTCCTGATGAAATTTTAGACCATTCAGCGCCTTCTTCCACTACAGTTACTACTGTGTTTTTGTACATTTTTCCAAGTACTGTACCATTTGCTTCTGCATATACATCTAATTCACTGTCTGTATTTGCAAGAGCTTTTCCGTACCACTCTTGTGTATCTACTGCGGTGCTTGCCATTTCAGAAATTTTATTCCATCCTGTAGCAAGTGCCTCCACCTCAATTTCGTAATTAATTGTTTGCATTGCTTGAGCTTCAGATTTTGGATCAGCAGCAAATACTTCAAACTCTGCTGTAAATAACAAACAGCCGGCGAGTAAAAGACCAACAATCCTTCTCTTTTCTCCGAAAAACATAATAACCTCCTGATTTGTAACAATTTTTACGTGTACCTATTACATTATTATGCACGTATAATTCATTTTTATTACAAATTGTTACATAATTGTTACATTTCTTTCGCAACAGTTGCGATATTATCATGTTTTTTTCGATATGTCAAGTTTTGGATTGTATTTTTTTTAGTACAATTTTATCTTCTTTGTCTAAAAACTTCAAACATTAAGACTGAAGCTGCTATGGCTGCATTCAGTGATTCCACCCTTCCATGCATTGGAATTTTTACCAAAATATCAGCTTTTTCGGTCACTTCACCCCGAAGTCCATTACCTTCATTCCCTATTAAAACTGCTGTTCCAGTTCCATAGTCTTCCTGGTCGTAAAATTTTTCACCATCCAGGTGTGCTGCATAAGACTTCACCCCATTTTTTCTAAAAATATCCAACAAACTCGGAATATCTTCTATATATAAAAATGGCATACGATAAATAGATCCCATTGTGGAACGAATCGTCTTTGGATTGTAAATATCCACGCAATCTTGGCTCATAAAAACTGCATCCACGCCTGCCGCTTCTGCCGTTCTTACAATTGTCCCCATATTACCCGGATCCTGCAAATTGTCTAACACAATAAAGTGCGGATTTTTCACTTGAAGCAGTTCTTCTAAATCATATTTTCCGCGTTTTACCACGCACAAAATTCCTTGTGGTGTTTTTGTATCAGAAACATGTCCAAACACCTGGTCAGACAAGATTTCTAGTGGAAAATCTTGTAAATTCAAATCGAGTTTCTTCCTATTATAAAGCGACTCTGAAATATATACTTTTTCCACACGATTTTTAGGTACTTCCGCAAACATACGTAGTCCTTCAACAACAAACACATTTTCCTCATCCCGCACCTTAGCTTTCTTCTGTAGCTGAAGCAATCTTTTAATCTGTGGGTTACTTGTACTCGTTATCATATTCTCATTCCTTCCTCTCTTGCGAGTGCGCATCCACGCGGAGCGAAACCGTCTGGGGCGATTGCCCTAATTATACTTTAAACCTATACCCTACGCCCCAAATGGTTTCGATGTATTGCGGATTTGATGTATCAAACTCAATCTTTTCACGAATCTTTTTAATATGGACCGTCACAGTGGCAATATCACCAATCGACTCCATATCCCAAATTTCGCTAAAAAGTTCATCCTTTGTATACACATGATTCGGGTGCGCCGCCAAGAAGGTCAATAAATCAAATTCCTTCGTTGTAAACGCCTTTTCCTCTCCATTAATCCAAACACGACGTGCAGTTGTATCAATTTTAAGTCCACGAATTTCAATCACCTTATTTTCTTCCACAGCGCTTCCCACTAATCTTTCATACCTTGCCATGTGCGCTTTCACTCTGGCAACCAATTCACTTGGGCTAAAGGGCTTTGTCATATAATCGTCAGCCCCAAGTCCCAGGCCACGAATTTTATCAATGTCATCCTTCTTTGCGGACACCATAATGATTGGTATGTTTTTCTCTGCACGAACCTGGCGACAGATTTCAAATCCATCTACTCCCGGAAGCATCAAATCCAGAATAATCAAATCGCACTCCTCGTTGAGCGCCTTCTTCAAACCAACTTCACCATCATTTGCAACTTCCACTTCAAAACCGCTTAATTCCAGATAATCCTTCTCCAGCTCAGCGATTGTTCTCTCATCTTCGATAATTAATATTCTACTCATTTGCTGGTACCTCCTGATACTTTCTTATTACAAAATACATAATTGTTCCTATACCTTCTTTGCTTGTCGCCCATATCTTTCCGCCATGCTCTTCAATGATTTTCTTTACGATAGAAAGTCCAATTCCGCTTCCACCTGTAGCAGAATTTCGAGAAGCATCAGTTCGATAGAAACGTTCAAAAATATGCGGCAATTCTTTTGCTCCGATTCCTTTTCCGTTATCCTCGATTTCAACCTGCACAAAATCTCCCACGTCCTTAACACAAAGCCGAATCACTTTCTGCCTCTTGTCCATGTATTTCGTAGAGTTTGAAATAATATTATTAATCGCTCGTTTTAGTTGCTCTGCATCTGCAATAATCTTAACATTTGCATCCACATAATTCAAATAATCAAATTGAATATGTCGAGCTTCTAAATCCATCTCCAAATCCATTGCACAATCATCGAAATAATCACTAACCAAAATGGTATTAAAGTTATATGGAATACGATTGGAATCAATCTTGGAATATAATGTAAGCTCATTAATTAACATATCCATATCATTGGCTTTGTTATAAATAGTAC
>JAXJXL010000022.1:0-13455 GCA_036307525.1 Faecalimonas sp. | reverse complement strand
CGGTAGCCCTCCGTATAAACCTCTGCCATACGGTCAATCACTTCCTGCGGAAGGGAGTTTAAGTGTCTTGCTGTTTCGATTTCATTTTTAGAAACAAATTCGCCATAATAATATAGATAACTCAAATCTTCAAGATTACTATTCATTACAATGTCCGTTGCAAACCTGCATTCCGGATTAACTTGCTCTTCAATGCGGTCCGTCATAAACACATCGCAGTAATCGCTTGCATACCAATAAATGATACTTTTTAATTCTTCTATATCTGGCTCATCCACACCTTCAAAGCAGTTATAAACCTCAATAAACAATTCATTGCAAATGGTCAGATATTCCATACGTTTCTCGTATACATATGGAATTTCACTTCGAATCTCAGCATACAGAAAACTTAAAATTTGTCCAATCTCATCTCCCATCTTAGCAGTCGCATAAGACGGATTTGCAAAACTCATTTCATAGTTTTCACTGAGAACATCTCTATAAATGCTTGCATTTTCATTTTTTAATTCTTCCAAAGTACAGATATCATTTGGTTTTGTCTCCAAACGATTCTTAATCGCATCAATTTCTAAAATAAAATTTGCCAAACTTTGAAAATAATCACGGTATTTTTCATTTACCGTATCTTCTGTCACAATAGTTCGAATACGTTCTATTGCAAGTCCATATCTTTCATTCATCAAAATAAACCTCTGCAAAAAATTATAATAAATACTAAGATGAAAAATGCACTACACGCGGTGCCGATTTTACATGTTAAGTAATCCTTTTCTCGTTCTTTAAATCCTCTAAGTCCCAGATACAAGCCACAACCTGAAAGCACAAATGCAACTAAACCGAAGCCTCCGATAATTGGCGCCGCCGTTCCTTCGCTAACATAAGCTTTAATAAACAGCGCAGCCATAATAATCAACACAGTAGCACTTAAAACACATGACCCTATTCCTCTTTTGGCATGTTTCAATTGTGCCTGTCCGTATTTGCGCCTTTTTCTATTCCTACGTTCTCTTTCTCTCTGCCGTTCTTTATCCCTTCGTGCCATACTTTCTCCTTATCGCATTCCATACGAGAAAACACATATATCCCAATGCTACACCAGTTGTATTTAACATTAAATCGTCTACATCAAAGCGACCAACCTTCGTTATAAATTGAAAGATTTCAACTGCTAGACTCACCAGACATCCATCAATAAGCGTTGCCCAAAAACTTCTTTTCTTACTTGCCAACGGCTCCATAAAACCAAATGGCACAAAGATCAATACATTTCCAAACAAATTGATGTATGACATTAAACCTAATTGTTCCCTGTATCTCCAGAAACGTTCTATTTCTTGAAACGGAGTTAAATTATAGTGATAATCCTGCATAACTCCGCTTCTTCCGTAAATCTCTGAAAAAATCAAAAAATACAATAAAAAGAAAATATATAATCCAAATATTATTTTCTTTTTCACCTATGTTCTTCTCCTACTATTTCACACCATACTGTTCATAGTATGTGTCAATTGCCGCTTTCAATGTATCATCAATAATAATTTCGCCATTATACTCTTTGTTGTATAAGTGTTCTACGACTTCAGCCATAGATACAATTGCTGCAGTTGGGAAACCATATAAATCTTTCACTTCGTCCAAGGCACTCTTTTCTCCGCCTTTTCCCACTTCCATACGATTCAAGGAAACTATAAGTCCAACGATTTCTACATCTGCTGCACCTTTTACCTTTGGTACTGTTTCTTCCATTGATTTTCCGGATGTAGTTACATCCTCAATCATAATCACTCTATCGCCATCCTGCAGCTTGCTTCCAAGGAAGCTTCCCTTGTCAGCGCCATGGTCTTTTTCTTCCTTGCGGTCAGAGCAATAACGAACCTCTTTGCCGAATAAGTTGCTGTATGCAATGGCTGTAACAACTGCAATTGGAATTCCTTTGTAAGCCGGTCCAAACAACACGTCGAAGTCATCCCCATATGTGTTATGAATTGCTTTTGCGTAATATTCTCCTAATTTCATAAGCTGTGAGCCGGTTACATACCCACCTGCGTTCATGAAAAATGGCGATTTTCTACCACTCTTCAATGTGAAATCTCCAAATTTTAACACCTTGCTATCCACCATAAAGTCGATAAACTCTTTCTTATATTGCTCCATCTCTATATCCTCCTTGAGTTTCAAGTTTTTTCCTTTTACTATAGTATCATAAAAAAAAGCGCATTTCAATTGCACTTTATTCTAATTTATGGTATACTTTAGCGAATTACATTATTAAATCATAAAGATTTACAAAAAGGAGAGACTAAAATGACAAATACTATCATTGGACTTTTAACAGTCATCTTTATTTACCTTATCGCAATGGTCTTAATCGGTGTTTATTTTTCAGCCAAGAATAAAGACGTTAGCGATTTCTATCTTGGAGGACGTAAACTAGGTCCTATCGTAACTGCCATGAGTGCAGAAGCCTCTGACATGAGCAGTTGGCTCTTAATGGGGCTCCCAGGAGTGGCTTATCTTACAGGCGTTGCCGACGCAGGATGGACCGCAATTGGTCTTGCAATCGGAACCTATATAAACTGGCTGATTGTAGCCAAAAGACTTCGTCGCTATACTGCAAAAAACAACTCAATTACGCTTCCAGAATTTTTCTCGAATCGTTATCGAGATAACAGTCGCCTGATTCTGGCAATTTCTGCAATTTTTATTGTTGTATTCTTTGTACCATATACTGCTTCCGGATTTGCAGCATGCGGAAAATTATTTGCTACTTTATTTGATATTCCATACGCACCAGCTATGATTGTCAGTGCAATCATTATTGTTGCTTATACTGCATTAGGTGGTTACCTTGCCGCAAGTACAACGGACTTGATACAGAGCATTATTATGACAGGTGCACTTATTGTCGTTGTAATCTTTGGAGTAAATGTTGCCGGCGGTATGGATGCCGTACTTGATAACGCCAGAAGTTTAGATGGTTATATGGGCTTATTTGCTACACATGATCCTGTAACCGGTACATCTTCTACATACACAGGATTAACCATTGCTTCTACATTGGCATGGGGACTTGGTTACTTTGGTATGCCTCATATTTTATTACGCTTTATGGGAATCGAAGACGAAAACAAATTGAAAATTTCCAGAAGAATTGCATCTGTTTGGGTAGTGATTTCTATGGCAATTGCAATCTTTATTGGAATTATCGGTTACTCTATGTCAAAGGTTGGGGCTATTGATGTATTGGAAGGCAAATCTCAAGCAGAAACTTTAATTATAAAAATTTCTATGTTATTGAGTGAAAATGGTGTTTTTGCACTGATTATGGCGGGACTTATCCTGGCTGGTATTCTTGCCAGTACAATGTCAACTTCAGATTCACAGCTTCTTGCTGCTTCTTCCAGTGTATCTCAGGATTTACTGAAGAACTGCTTCGGATTAAAGCTTTCCGCAAAAGCATCCATGACTGCTGCAAGAATAACTGTAGTATTAATATCTCTAGTTGGTGTTATTATTGCATGGAATCCGAACAGCTCCGTATTTGACATTGTATCCTTTGCATGGGCAGGATTTGGTGCTTGCTTCGGACCTTTAATGTTATTCTCATTATTCTGGAAACGCACGAACCGTAACGGTGCTTTAGCCGGAATGATTGTTGGTGGTGTGATGGTGTTTGTATGGCACTACCTGATTGCACCAATTGGTGGTATTTGGGGTATCTACGAATTATTACCTGCATTTATTCTCTCAAGCATTGCTATTGTTGTAGTTAGTTTATTAACTGCTCCACCTTCAAAAGAGATTGTAGAAGAATTTGAATCTGTTTAAAATCGGAGGAATACTATGAATATTGCTATAATTACCGGCGCTTCCAGTGGCATGGGACGAGATTTCGTCTACGCCATTGACAAGGAATTTACATTGGATGAAATCTGGGTGATTGCCAGACGTGAAGAACGTTTATTAGAATTGCAAAAGGATTGCCGTACCAAGATTCGACCAATTGCATTGGATTTAGCAGTTTCTGAAAGCTATGAAGTTTATCGAACATTGTTAGAAGAAGTAAAACCTTCTATTCAAGTTTTGATAAACGCTGCTGGCTTCGGTCTTTTCGGTGATTTTTCACAGATGAATCTGGATAAGCAATTGAATCTCATTGATTTAAACATAAAAGGTTTAACTGCTATTACCCACATCAGTCTACCATATATGCCGGTTGGCAGCCACCTACTGAATCTGGCCTCCAACTCCTCTTGGCAGCCGGTGCCATATATTAATGTGTACGGCTCATCCAAAGCTTATGTGATGAATTTCTCAAGAGCTTTGGAAATGGAATTGAAAAAACGCGAGATTCATGTAATGGCTATTGCACCGCACTGGATTAAAACAGAATTCTTTAACCGTGCAGTTCAAGATGACACCATCAAATATTACGACCGTTTCTACACCTCCCAGCAGGTAGTGGATAAGGCCATGAGGGATTTACGCAAAAGAAAATCTGTTTCCATTATGGGCTTCCCTGTCAGAATGCAGGTAAGGCTGGTGAAACTGTTACCGGTAAAATGGGTAATGGGAATCTGGTGCAAACAGCAGGGGAAATAGAATATCTATGACAAGAAGCACACCCTAAGGTGTGCTTCTATTGTGGAAAAAATTCGACTCTCAATCTATTCAATGGTGTATTACGAGACACCCTCTTTTCCATTTCCAACCTTCCTACAATCATACCTGGATGTATTTGTATTCTTCTGGAAAAAGCAATGATATCTTCTTCAGTAAAATCTGTTTTTTCGTGTGCAAATTCTGTATACTCTTGTTCTGGAATTATTATGTTTTTTGCAAAAATATCTGCTTCGTTTTCCAATCTATAAAGCAATTCTTGGTTTTCTAAAGACTCTCTACTATCACTTACAATTAAAACCTTGATTCTTTGTTGCATAATATGTCCTAATTCATGGAACAACGAAAACCAAAACACATCTTCATACTTTCTGCAATTATTCAAAGCTAAAATCACTTTATCTTTTCCAAACCATTTTACTGCCCCATTCACTTGGCAATTTTTCAGATTTGGTAATAAAACTAATGCAACTCCATTATTTGAAAGAAGTTCATCCAACTTTTTATAAACCTGTTCAAAATTCTCTAATGTCATTTTGCGTAATTCAGGTAATATTTTCTCCAAACCCTTTTTATCAAAACATTGAACTTCTTTTTTTGCACCAATGTTAATTGCGGTTTGCACCCATGCGTTTGCACCCATAATATTATCATCTGAACCTTCAGTAGTTGTTGAATTGTACTGAACCAAAAAGTCTCTCCGTTGTAAAACTTCTAATGATGCAATGCGAAAATATTTTTGCAATTCTCGTACTTTATCTATGCGTTTACTAACCGTTGCTACCACACCAAGTTTCTCCCAGAATTTGTAGTCAATATTTTTTATCAACTCACATTCCGCATCAACCTGCATCAATTTCTCAATCTCTAATTTTCTCTCTATATACTTCTGATTTAAATTCAACCACATAGAAACAGACGTGCCAAAAACAATTGACAAATTCATAGCCATCTCATCAGATAAGTTTGCTTTGCCATTAATTAAATCACTCACATTTTTACCTGATGTCTGAAGACGTTTGGCTAATTCATCTTGACTCATGCCCTCATATTCTAGCATTTCTTTTACATAATATCCCGGATGAAATGCAACTAAATCTTTGTATTCTAACTTACTCATAATGGTTTGATACCTTGTTTGTAATTTATTTTACCTTTTTGGTAATATTTTTTATAATTATATCATGCAAATAATGATTCGGCAAGATAGTTTTTCTATTTGTCATTTAACTTCTTACGTGATACACTAAATACTATATTAAATACAAACATTATTTGGGGAAATAACATGAATAATTTGAACCTTATCTTTTTGGAAGAATATAAACAACTTGACAAATTATGCAGCGAGCTATATGACGGCCAACCGGGTGTCACCAGTTATATCAATGATATGAAAGATGTGGATTGGAATGATGCCCGTGAAATTTCGAATTGGAAGTCAGATTTAAGTAACTTAATACGCCTTCGCCATATTAGAAATCATCTAGCACATACAGAAGGTGCCTTTGACGAAAAACTATGCACAAGTGACGATGTGAATTGGGTGAAAGATTTTCGCAATCGAATACTGAAACAAACGGACCCACTTGCAATGTTACTTAAACATTCTAAAAAAATTACCAGATATGAAAACGAAACCTCTTTCTGGTCAGATTTATTTCTTGTGGTAGGAGTTGCACTTGTTGCAATTACGGTGGTATTCCTTTTCGTTCAGGCCCTGTTTTAGGCTTGTTGATATTCAATATGTATGTTGTATAAACGGCGTGAGAATAACAATCTCACGCCTCTTTTATTACCATTCTTTAATTTCCCCACACGCTACAATTGGGCCTGGATTTCCTGACGGCTGCGACTTGAAATCATCTGGGCTGGCATGAATAACAACAACTTTTCCTACTATATCCTCCGGGTAAAAGCGATTGGTGTAAAATGCGCTAAACGCCATACCACCACTTACAAGTATCGAAGGCAAATCTCCTGCATGCATCGGATGCGGCTGATTCGTCGGATTATAATGCCCGCCTTCTTGCATAGGCTCACAACTATTTCCATCATGAATATGGAAACCATGAAAACTATCACTATCCGGCAGATTTCTAATGTCTGCCACTACAAAAGTACCACCATATACATCGTAAAATGAAACCATTCCCTTAACGTCCGGATAATTTGCATTACCTGCAATTTTTGCAACAGCATATGGTTTTGTTTGATTCCTAAAAAACATAAAACACCTCGGAAAATGAGTTCCATATATCGTATGCATATTTTAAAAACAGGTGATTGAATTTATTGTTTGGAAAATCGCAGAGGCAATCTCGCATAAAATCATTTGTTTTTATTACACTAAGATTATAATTCAAAAACAGGAGGGTGTTATACATGGATGAAAAATGGAATATCGGTGAAGGTGGCGAAATGCCAATTGGATTCGGGTTATCTCTAGCGGCAAATGTAAAATCTATGGAAGTCTTTGCAAATATGAGTGATGCCGAAAAATCTGCAACAGTAGAAAAGAGCCGCCAGATGCATACCCGTGCAGACATGGAGAATTTCGTAAATAGTCTTGGTGAAAGTCGAGATAAAATGTTTTAAAAATGCTCGGACACAAGTCCAAGCATACATAAAAGATACCATTGTTCTACATTTTATTTAATTTTTGTAACAGCGCTTCCTGTAAGACTTGAGAAAAATTAATGCCAATAGCAGTTGCTTCTTCATTCATCCATTCTGGTAATGTCAATGTCTTTTTTACCGCCTTGTTATTATACATCTTCCTATATTTCATAGTATCGCAAGCTACATAACTTACGAATTCATTTTCTCCTATTGATAATGTTTTTAATTTTGAAGGAGCAGGTATCTTGCGTCCATCTTTTTCATAGCCATACAAAACTAAAGCTAATGCATCACGTGCCATCTCTAACCCATCTTCAAGGCTATCTCCACAAGTATAGCATCCATCTAGATCAGGAAAAATAATTGAATACCCCTTTTCTTCTGGTGTAAAAATTGCTGGATAAGCATATTTTGCCATTTTAAATCCTCCTAAAAGTTTTGTGACCATTCGTTGCTTTCATTCGTGAATGAATCATAAGAGACTTTGATTAGACTCTCAATGAATTTTAATCTTCCTTTTGAGAATCAGCAAACCGAACACAAGCACCACGGGAAATACCGTTGCAACAAGCAATCCTGTTTTAAGATTACCGCCTGCCATTTCAGAAAAGCTGCCCACCATTGCAGGACTTACCGTAGCACCCAGATCCCCAGCTAAGGCTAAAAATGCGAACATCGCAGTACCGCCTCTTGGACATTTCTGCGAAGAGATACTAATAGAACCCGGCCACATAATACCGACTGCCAAACCACAAAGAGAGCATCCTGCAAGTCCCAGGATTGGATAGGGGGACAATGATGCCAACAGATAACAACCTGCACACATTGCCCCGCAAACAAGCATAACATTGGTCAAATTGAGTTTCTCGCTGAACCTTCCGTACATCATACGGGATATACCCATAAACATTGCAAACAAACACGGTCCTGCTAAATCACCAACCGTTTTAGAAACACCGATAGCGGATTCGGTAAAAGCAGATGCCCATTGAGCCATAGTTGCTTCTGACGCACCCGAACATACCATAAGTATTATCATCAGCCAAAAGAGCGGCGTTTTTAGCAACTTACTAATACCCATACTCTTGCCGTCTTCAATTAACCGTTCAATCGGGCAGTTTATAAAGTTGAATGTGTTATACAGCGGCACCAATGCCCAAATAAAAGTAAGTATCTTCCAATTTTCTATACCAAATACAGCAAAAAAAAGGGTAGAGCCTAAAATGACACCCATTGCCCCCCAACAATAGAAGGAGTGCAAAAGGCTCATTACTCCGTCCTTGTTTTCAAACGGACAAGCCTCAACGATTGGACTTACTAAAACCTCAATCAGACCGCTTCCTACAGCATAAAGCACTACCGCAATCAAAATACCCGCAAAAGGAATAGGTAACAGTTCCGGCAGGAATGCCATTGATACAAGTCCTACTGCCGATAATACTTGGGATGCCACCACACAGGTACGGTATCCTATTTTATCGGCAAATTTGGTAGCCGCAAGATCGACGAGCAATTGTGTTAAATAGAATATCAACGGAATCATTGCAATCTTTTCAAAGGTGATTCCGTATGAACCTTTGAATGTTAAAAATAATAATGGAGCAAAATTTGCAGATATAGCTTGTGTGACAAAACCGAGATAGCAAGCTATAAGTGTTTTTTTGTAATTCTTTTGTGCTGTCATGATGTTTCCTTTCGAT
This sequence comes from Faecalimonas sp., assembly GCA_036307525.1. GTDB lineage: Bacteria > Bacillota > Clostridia > Lachnospirales > Lachnospiraceae > Faecalimonas. Next base: position 4,510 of record JAXJXL010000022.1, on the reverse strand, counting down.
GTTAAGCAAAATTTCTTGACGTATATTATATCATCATAGTACATCATATCAAGTCACAGAAACGCCAAATTTAAGCACTATTTACCCTCGGTCCTGACCAATTTGGTAATGCAGACAACTCATCGTGATAATAGGTGATTGGAAACTCTGTGACATTGTACTGTATTTTATTTTACCAATCCAACCATTTCTTTTACTGAGTTGAATCCGTTTTTCTTCATATATTCTTCGATTCCATCCACAACTTCCATAGTAATTCCAGGATTGTGGAAGTTTGCTGTGCCCACAGCTACCGCACTTGCTCCTGCAAGAATCAATTCAATGGCATCTTCTGCCGATGCAATTCCGCCCATACCAATGATTGGAATATTAACAGCATTTGCAACTTGGTATACCATACGAACTGCAATTGGATGAATTGCAGGACCTGACACACCGGCTGTCTTATTTGCAATTGCAAATGTTTTACGATTGATATCAATTTTCATACCAGTCAAAGTATTAATTAAGGAAACTGCATCTGCTCCTCCTGCTTCTGCTGCCTTTGCTATTTCCGTAATGTCAGTTACATTTGGTGTCAGCTTCATAATAACCGGTTGTTTTGCACGTTTCTTAATCTCTGCTGTTAATTTTTCCACCTGCTTTGGATCCTGTCCAAATGCTAGGAATCCTGCATTTACGTTTGGACAAGAGATATTGATTTCCATCATATCGATTGGTTCATTTGCAAGTCGTTCCACAACAGCAAAGTATTCGTCCGGTGCATGACCGCAAACATTGACAATAATCTTGGTATCGTATTGTTTTAAGAAAGGGATGTCTCTTTCGCAGAACAAATCAATCCCCGGATTTTGAAGGCCAATGGCATTCATCATGCCGCCGTAGGTTTCTGCCACCCTTGGTGTCGGATTTCCCGACCAAGGAACGTTGGCAACACCCTTTGTCGTAACTGCACCCAATTTATTCAAATCCACAAAATCAGCAAACTCTGCTCCTGAACCAAATGTTCCAGAAGCAACTGTAACTGGATTTTTCCACTCTACACCTGCTATATTCACACGCATATCCATTAGATTTCCACCTCCGTAGATAAGAATACCGGGCCATCCTTACAGATACGTTTGTTATTTACGTTTGTATGGTGGTCTTTTTCTTTGCTCTTGCAAGTACATGCCAGACATGCACCAATTCCGCAAGCCATTCTTTCCTCTAAGGAAATGTAGCATTCAATTCCATTTTCCTCTGCATAATTTTTAATTGCACGAAGCATTGGTGTAGGACCGCATGCATAAATAATATCTGCGGACAGATTATTTTCCGCAATTGCATGCATGACATTTCCTTTGGTTCCCACACTGCCATCCTCTGTAGAGATGTAAAGTGTACCATTTGCTTCAAACTGCTCTTTTAAAAATGTGTGTTCATCACGGTATCCAACGACAATCTGTTTCTCACAGTTTAATTGTTTTGCAAGTTCAAGGATTGGTGGAACACCGATTCCACCACCCATAAGAAATGCTTTCTTTCCTTCTGCTTTTTCCAATGGGAATCCATTTCCAAGCGGTCCGACAACCGGAATAGTATCTCCCGCCTTCATTTGTGAAAATTCTTTTGTTCCGGTCTTCTCACCTGTTACGCGGTAAACCACGCGCAATCTTCCATTTGCTTTATCTATCTCGCAGATACTGATTGGTCTTGGAAGCAATTTTGTCCCATCGTTTGTATAGATGGAAATAAATTGTCCCGGCTTTGCAGTTGCAGCCGCTTCGGTCTGAATCCACATGCTAAAAATATTATCCGCAAGTTGTTGTTGAGAAACCACAAGTGCAGTTTCTTTTTTTCTGTCTGCCATGTTCCTATTCTCCTTGTTTTTTCAATACTAACAAACAGAGACCAAACTGTAATTGGTGTATAATCTCAAAAAATATTAAATATCTAACCCAAATCAGGGTAAAAACACCTTTGTTTACTACATTTTGTTTGTCAGCAAGAAAATTGATATTTTTCTAACCGAAATATATACATTTTCGGTTAGTATTTATATAAAAAAATCTCATACGAACAATTAGGTCCCTCGCTCAAGGTTCCCGCAAAATCTATCGGTTTTCTAATGCACCCTTGATGTCATTCACCATATCAATAACAGCTGCTCTTGATGCTTCCCCAAAGTTTTCTGCACCGAATTTCGCATAAGCTTCCTGTTTGTAAGCTGCGATAATTCCACGTGAAGAGTTTACAATTGCACCAAGTCCGTCTTCGTTGAAGAAGTGTACTAAGTCTTTTCCTTTACCACCTTGTGCACCATAGCCCGGAACTAAAATGTATGATTTTGGCATTACTTTACGAAGGACTTTACCCATTTCCGGATAAGTTGCTCCAACTACTGCTCCAACGTAGCTGTAATCGTCTCCCATGTGAGAAGCTCCCCACTCAGCCACCTTTTCACCTACAATTTCATATAATGGTTTGCCATCAACCAGTCTGTCTTGGAATTCGCCGCTTGATGGATTAGAAGTCTTAACCAATACGAAGATACCTTTATTTTCTTCTTTACAAACTTTAATGAATGGGTCAACACCGTCAGAACCAAGGTATGGGTTAACTGTTACGAAATCTTCGTCAAACGGTACGTATGTCTTGCTTCCTACTTGAACACGACCAACATGTCCAACCGCATAAGCCGCTGATGTAGATCCGATATCACCACGTTTGATATCACCGATTACAACTAGGCCTTTTTCCTTACAGTAATCTACTGTTTTCTTAAACGCTACAAGTCCCGGAATACCGAATTGCTCATACATTGCGATTTGTGGTTTTACAGCCGGAATTAAATCATATGTTTTATCTACGATTTCTTTGTTAAATTGCCAGATTGCTTCTGCAGCACCTTCTAATGTTTCACCAAATTCAGCATATGCTTTTTTCTGCACATGCTCCGGAATGTAATTTAACATTGGATCCAAACCTACTACGATAGGTGCGTTTGTTTTCTTAATATTAGCTACTAATTTGTTAATCATTTCTCTTATCCTCCAAATATCATTATCCTTCGTATACCACGTTACCATCCACCAATGTGTAACGAATATCACCTTTTACTTTTCGTCCATGGAACGGTGTGTTCTTGCCTTTTGAGTAAAATGTATTCTTATCGATTACGTATTCTACCGTTGGGTCAAACACAACAATATCTGCAATCTTACCTTCTGCAATGGCACCCTTTTCACCCATGCCTAAAATCCTTGCCGGATTATAGCTTGTCTTTTCTGCCATCTGCATTGGTGTCAATATTCCTGGTTCCACCAACTCTGTATAGGTAAGGGAAGCCATTGTTTCTAATCCTACAATCCCGAATGCCGCCTTTGTCATGGAACAGTTCTTTTCCTCTGCTGCATGCGGTGCGTGGTCAGTTGCAATCACATCCATAATGTCAGCCTTCAAGCCTGCTTTTAGGGCTTCTACATCACGTCTTCCGCGAAGTGGCGGGTTCATCTTAAAGTTCCCGTCATCCTCTGTGATATCATCTGTAGTCATAGCAAAATGATGCGGACAAACCTCTGCTGTTACAGGAAGTCCCTCCTTCTTTGCCGCCTCCACCAATTTCACACTATCCTCTGTAGAGCAGTGACACAAATGCAATCTCACGCCCGTCTCTTTAGCAAGTAAAATATCTCTTGCTACAATCACATCTTCGACTGCGTTTGTAATACCTTTTAGCCCAAGTGCCTGTGCCTTTTCATCGGCATGCATCACACCGCCTTCTACCATCGTAATATCTTCGCAATGTGCAAAAATAGAAATCTCATTCTCTTTTGCAATTTTCATCGCTTTTCGATAAAGGGATGCATTCATAACTGACTTGCCGTCTTCACTGATTGCATAGCAGCCTGCTTTCGCCATTCCTTCAATATCGGCGAGTTCCTGTCCTTGCTGGCCAATGGTAATCGCACCAATCTGAATGACATGTACCGGCGAATCGGTTTTGGCTCTGTTATGAACATCCTCCACCTTCTCACCATTATCCACAACCGGCTTTGTGTTTGGCATGGCACAGATAGTAGTAACACCACCTCTTGCTGCTGCCTTACCTCCGGTTTCCAGTGTCTCCTTATATTCTAACCCCGGATCACGCAAATGCACATGAAGGTCAATAAATCCCGGCATCACATAACATCCGCTCGCATCCAATACCTTGTCTGCATGGTCTGTAATCTGCTCTGCCACTTTGATAATTCTATCATCTTCAATTAGTACATCCAGTTTCCCTTCGCACTTACTCTCCGGGTCCAATACGTAACCATTTTGAATTAAAGTTTTCATTGTGGTCTGGTCCTTTCCTGTTTAATTATACATACTGTTTTTATTCTACCATATTACATTAAAAAATGGAATGTAAATTTACCTTGAGTTTCCGCAGTTTTATCCACAGCCTCCCTCTTTTCTACGCATTATTATAAACAACTTTAAAAAAATGCCCAAAATACAAGGAATCCTATTCCTTTTTGAT
>JAXJXL010000021.1:0-3700 GCA_036307525.1 Faecalimonas sp. | reverse complement strand
GGACAAAGATTAATCAAACTTTATGATGTGATTGATACAGTAATTGAAAATCATGCACTAAGAGTTGCCACCGGTGTATTAAATGAAATTATGACAGAAGCAGTTGCCATGCAGCAGCCACCATCAGATAAGGGAAAACGTTTGAAACTTTACTATATTACGCAGGTTTCAGTTAAACCGCCAACATTTGTTATCTTTGTAAACGATAAAGAATTGATGCATTTTTCTTATACCAGATATCTGGAAAATAAGATTCGTGAGGCCTTCGGCTTTAGAGGGACATCGCTGAAATTCTTTATTCGTGAGCGAAAGGAAAAGGAGCAATAAGAATGGAACGTTTGATTTGTGTAGCAATCGGATACTTGTTTGGACTGTTTCAGACGGGATACATTTACGGCATGATAAATCATGTGGATATACGTAAGCATGGAAGTGGAAATGCAGGAACAACCAATGCACTTCGTACACTTGGCTGGAAGGCAGGAGTAATTACATTTATCGGTGACTGTTTGAAATGTGTGCTTGCTGTTGTGCTTGTTCGCTTCATTTTTGCTGATAGCAGTCATGTGGAATTACTTGCAATCTATGCAGGACTTGGTGCTGTGCTTGGACATAATTTTCCGTTTTATCTGAATTTCAAAGGTGGGAAAGGAATCGCTTCAACCGCAGGTCTTATTTTAGCAGTAAATCCGGTGATGTTTTTGATTGTTGCGATTGTATTTATCGCAATTGTGTGGTTTACACAGTATGTATCACTCGGTTCTATCGTTATTATGGTGCTTTTTGTCATTCAGGTGGTTATCTATGGTCAAATGGGTGGCTTTGGTTTAACAGACGGGGAACTGTATGAGTTCTATGCAATTGCGATTGTGCTTGCAGCACTTGCAATTTGGAGACACCGCGCAAATATCAAGCGTTTAGCGACTGGAACGGAAAACAAAACAGACCTTAGAAAGATAGGAAAGAAATCATAGGAGGTTCATTATGGCTAGAGTAGGTATTTTAGGAGCAGGCAGTTGGGGAACTGCATTATCATTAATGTTATATAAGAATGGGCACGATGTAACTGTGTGGTCCATTGATAAACGTGAGGTAGAGATGCTTCAAAACGAAAGGGAACATAAGAGCAAGCTACCTGGAGTGAAATTACCGGAGGATATGGTATTTACCAACAATCTGGAAGAAGGAATGAAAGAAAAGGATTTTCTTGTGTTAGCAGTGCCATCCATTTTTACGAGAAGTACAGCTAGAAGTATGAAGTCATATATTAAGCGAGGACAGATTGTTGTTAACGTGGCGAAGGGAATTGAAGAAGATACATTAATGACACTTTCTGAGCAGATTGAGGAGGAATTGCCTGAGGCAGATGTTGCGGTGCTTTCCGGTCCAAGTCACGCAGAAGAAGTGGGTAGAGGACTTCCTACTACGTGTGTTGTGGGTGCAAAATCGAAAGAAACTGCCATTTATTTACAAGATGCCTTTAAAAACGATTTCTTCCGTGTATATATCAGTCCGGATATCCTTGGAATTGAAATTGGTGGAGCATTAAAGAACGTGATTGCACTTGCTGCAGGTATTGCGGATGGACTTGGATATGGAGATAATACAAAGGCAGCACTTATAACCAGAGGTATTGCAGAAATCACACGTCTTGGTGTGAAAATGGGTGGAAAGGCTGAAAGTTTTTCCGGTCTTACCGGAATCGGAGACTTGATTGTTACCTGTGCAAGTATGCATAGCCGCAACCGCAAAGCTGGTATTTTAATTGGTCAAGGAAGAACTATGCAGGAAGCCATGGACGAGGTTCAGATGGTTGTGGAAGGTGTGTATTCTGCAAAAGCAGGTCTTGCGTTAGCGAAGAAATATAACGAGTCCATGCCGATTATTGAACAAATCAATCTGGTGTTGTTTGAAGACAAGAATCCTGCAGATGCAGTGTATGAATTGATGCACAGGGATGGTAGGTTAGAAAATTCAGAATTGTTGTGGGAAAGTTAATGAGAGAAATGTAAAGTCCGGGACTCAATGTCCTGGATTTTTGCATCTTTTATACTCATAGGGGTCTATGGAAAAGTTTTGTTTTCCTAGACCCCATCGACAGGTCTAATGTTAAAAAACGTGCCATCAAGACGACGAAATGGAATCTACGTGTCATATTTACTTCATCACCCTCATACATTATACAAGAATATGGAGGAGGATTGCTATGGAAGTATTTAATGTGTATAAAGATATTCAGGCACGGACAGGCGGTGCCATTTATCTTGGTGTAGTTGGTCCGGTACGTACCGGTAAATCCACGTTTATCAAACGGTTTATGGACCTAATGGTGTTGCCTAAGATGGAGGATATGCCAAGCCGTGAACGCGCAAAGGATGAATTGCCTCAGTCAGCATCCGGGAAGACCGTTATGACGGCGGAACCAAAATTTGTTCCGAAAGAGGCAGCTGAAATTTGTCTTATGGATGATGTGAAGGTGAAGGTTCGCCTGGTCGACTGTGTAGGATATATGGTGGAAGGCGCTTCCGGTCATATGGAGAACGGGGAAGAGAGAAAGGTGAAAACACCTTGGTTTGATTATGAGATACCGTTTACAAAAGCTGCAACAGTGGGAACTCAAAAAGTCATCAGAGATCATGCCACAATCGGAATCGTTGTGACTACAGACGGAAGCATTGGCGAGCTTTCTAGAGCTAATTATTTGGAGGCAGAAGAAAAGACCATTCAGGAATTAAAAACACTTGGAAAGCCATTCATTGTGCTGGTTAACTCGCAGAAGCCGTATAGCAATGAAACGAAGCAGCTTGTGGATGAAATCAGAGAACGTCATGATGTGGCAGTTATGGCGGTAAATTGCGAGCAGCTTAGGGAGGAAGACATTCATCATATCATGGAAAAGGTACTGTTTGAGTTTCCTGTTTCTGAAGTTCAATTCTACATACCAAAATGGGTGGAAATGTTACCGAGAGATCACAAGGTAAAACAGGAGATTCTAAAATATATTCGTGGAATATTAGATGATTTGCGTGAGATAAAAGATGCAGTAAAAGGAGTTGTAAAACCGGAAAACAGCTGTATCCAGGATATGCGTGTTGATGATATTGCCATGGACACAGGTTGCGTAACTATTCGCATTCAAGTAGACGAGAAGTGCTATTATGAAATGCTGAGTGAATTGGTTGGTACTGACATTAGTGGTGAATATGAATTGGTACGTATGATGAAGGAGCTTTCTGAGATGAAGAAGGCGTACGAAGATGTGAAGGATGCCATGGAATGTGTGAGAATGAAAGGCTATGGTGTTGTGAATCCGCGCAAGGAAGAGATTCTGGTGGATGAGCCTACGCTAATTAAGCAAGGCAATAAATTTGGTGTGAAGATTCGCGCAGAAGCTCCGTCCATTCACATGATTCGCGCAAATATTGAAACAGAGATTGCACCGATTGTGGGTAGTGAGCAGCAGGCAAATGATTTGGTAACGTATATCAAAAACAATAGCCAGACAGAAGCCGGAATCTGGGGAACCAATATCTTTGGAAAGTCCATTGAAGAAATGATTAGCGACGGCATGAAGAATAAGATTGCCATGATTAATGATGAAAGTCAGATGAAACTACAAGATACCATGCAGAAGATTGTGAACGACAGTAATGGTGGAATGGTTTGTATTATTATATAAGCTAAATTTTGAGCCGCAGCT
>JAXJXL010000020.1:0-2578 GCA_036307525.1 Faecalimonas sp. | reverse complement strand
TAGGTGTATTGCTGCTCCAACCCATAATAAGTCAGGTAGGTATGGTGTTTACGGATAATTGTGGGGATATTTTCCTGAGTCAAGAAAGACAAAAGATAGGCGTTGTCCATTCGGAATCTCCTTATTGTTTTACTTTTCTATATTAAAAATAAGATATTAACAAATGTTACTATCAAATGTGGTTTTTTCCCTTTCAAAAACATTCTATACTCTAAAAGAACTTAGAAAGGAGCAATGAATTATGTTTGAAATGGAAGTGCCGTATGACAAAAGAAAAATGCGGATCAGTATGGCAGACGAAAATTTTGCCGGCATGCTTGTTGGCAGACAGAGCGACTATGTCAGTGAGAAAAGCGAAAAGGAAATTGTAGAGGAATCTCTGGACCATGTCATTGGTTCACAGAACTTAGAGGAACTTGCAAAAGGGAAGAAGGACATTGTCATTATTAGCTCTGATCACACTCGTCCTGTTCCGTCTAAAATCATTACACCGATCCTTCTTCGCAGAATCCGAAGTGTATCGCCGGATGCAAGAATCCGGATTCTGGTTGCAACTGGATTCCATCGTCCGAGCACAAAGGAAGAACTGATCAGCAAATACGGCGAAGAAATCGTTGAAAATGAAGAAATCGTCATGCACATTTCAACAGATGACAGCGCCATGAAAAAAATAGGAACCCTGCCAAGTGGCGGTGAATGCATCATCAATCGGATTGCAGCTGAGGCTGATCTTTTGATTGCCGAAGGATTTATTGAAGCGCACTTTTTTGCGGGATTTTCAGGTGGAAGAAAGTCTGTCCTTCCCGGTATTGCTTCTTATAAAACGATCATGGCAAACCACAGCGGAGAATTTATTAATGATAAGTGTTCCCGTACCGGAAACCTGATGCATAACCTGATTCATGAGGATATGGTTTATGCCGCAAGGAAAGCAGGACTTGCCTTTATCATCAACGTGGTTTTAAACGGAAATCATAAGATCATCGGCTCCTTTGCGGGTGATATGGAGAAAGCGCACGAGAAGGGGTGCAATTTTGTGCGCTCTCTGGCGTGCGTGAAAAAGGTGGACTGTGACATTGCCATTTCCACAAATGGCGGATATCCTCTGGATCAGAACATTTATCAGGCAGTCAAGGGAATGACTGCCGCAGAGGCAACGCTTCCCGAAGGTGGCGTTATCATTATGGTCGCAGGTTGCCGTGACGGCCATGGGGGACAGGGATTCTATGATAATGTTGCAAATGTAAAGGATCCAAAGGAATTCCTGGAACAGGCTATTCATACCCCCAGACTTGAGACAGTTCCGGAACAGTGGACTAGCCAGATTCTTGCCCGGATCCTGGTGCATCATAAAGTAATTTTGGTGTCGGATCTTGTAGACCCCAAGCTAGTTTCCGGATTACATATGGAACTGGTATCTACCGTTGATGAGGCACTGGAAAAGGCGTTTGCACTCAAGGGTAGGAATGCAAAGGTTGTGGTTATTCCTGATGGCCTGGGTGTCGTTGTAGAAGGATAATTTCAGAAGAGAGAGAAAGGATAATCAAGATGTTACATAATATCGTGGCAGAGTTTCTGGGAACGGCCCTGATGATTTTATTTGGTGTGGGCGTTCACTGCGATGAAGTGCTGAATAAGACAAAGTACCGGGGAAGTGGACATTTATTTGCAATTACTACTTGGGGATTTGGCATTACCGTTGTTATTTTCGTTTTTGGAGGTGTTTGCATCAATCCTGCAATGGCGTTGGCTCAGGCAATTCTGGGCATGATCTCCTGGAAATGCTTTATTCCCTATTGTGTTGCAGAATTTCTCGGGGCACTTTGTGGAGCTTGCATTGTCTATGTTATGTATGCGGATCATTTTAAAGCAAGTGAGGGCGTGGTAGATCCAGTTGCAATCCGAAATATCTTTTCCACGAACCCCAATATCCGAAATCTTCCCAGGAATTTCTTTGTGGAGGCGTTTGCGACATTTGTGTTTTTGTCTTCCGTTCTGGGGATCGCCCATACTTCGGAAGAAATTCTTCCCATTGGCGTAGGTATCTTGGTATGGGCAGTAGGCATGGGACTTGGAGGCCCAACTGGATTTGCCATGAACCAAGCCCGTGACTTGGGTCCGCGCCTGGCATATACGTTGCTACCCATTCAGAATAAAACGGATAACGACTGGCAGTATGGATTGCTTGTTCCCGGCATTGCACCTTTCGTCGGCGCGGTATGCGCGGCAGTATTTGCAAAAGGATTTTTGGGAATGTGATTTATGATATTAGGCTCAACTCTTGATATGGGGGTTGGGCCTTTTCTTTTCTTCCACACGGTTAACTTGGTAGTACAGAGTCTACCATTAGAGTATTATACCACAAAGATCAATTATCTGCCCGTGATACTGGAAATAATTTCATTATTCAAAGAACAGATCTCCACGATGTATGTTCTAAACTATTAACGTCTTTATTTTTCACGATGAAGACCTCCTCATTATGGTAGTTGTGTGGTTGGCAAACCACTTCTACTATAATGGGGAGCTTTTTTCTTGTCTACTTTACTCCTCGCTAGAAGCTATTATTTTACCCCCG
>JAXJXL010000019.1:0-6893 GCA_036307525.1 Faecalimonas sp. | reverse complement strand
CTCCGTAGGTGAGAAGATTGAGGTCATGAAGCCAAACGGTGACAATGTAGAAGTTGTTGTAAAACGCATCTTGACGGAGGATGGGGTAGAGCAGGAAAGCGCACCGCATCCAAAGCAGGTTCTTTATGTGGATTTGGGTATTGCTGTTGATAAATACGATATCTTAAGAAGACAAGAATAAAAGTTTTATAATAAATATGTAGCTGCGATACTCCTAAAAGTAGTCTCGCAGCTTTTCTATTGCGCTTTTTTCAATTCTGGAAACATAAGAACGGCTAATTCCTAATTGCTCTGCAATCTCTCGTTGGGTGTATTCCTCCTGGTTATAAAGCCCATATCGCATCTTTAACACAAGGCGTTCACGAGGGGATAGTACAGATTCAATTTTGTCATAGAGAAGCAGGATGTCGTCTTTTAGGCCGATTTTTGCCTGTATATCTGTATCTTCGGCTTCCATAATGTCATATAACTGAATTTCGTTGCCCTCGCGGTCTGTCCCAATGGGTTCATACAAGGATACCTCCTTGGAAATTTTCTTGCGTGTTCGGAGCATCATCAGAATTTCATTCTCTATGCATCTTGCCGCATAAGTTCCCAGCCTATTATTTTTGTCGGGATTAAAGGTAATAATTGCTTTGATTAATCCGATTGTTCCGATGGAAATTAAATCCTCTTGATTCTCCTCCAGATGTTGGTATTTTTTCATAACATGAGCCACTAATCTTAAGTTGCGCTCAATGAGAATGTGTTTCGCTTCTAAATCCCCTTCGAGGTATTTCTGTAGATAATATTGTTCCTCCTCCGCAGACAGTGATGGTGGAAATGTCTTCAAGATAGCACCTCTGGGCGTATTTAATAATAATGTATGATAGGACAAAATAATTGTTGACAGGTGAGAGCATGTATTTCGGTTGACTTTGCAGTTGTAGTGTGATAATATGCTTATACCAAAACATGACACAGATTTGTTTTAAATCATTCAAAGTGTCAGAAAGGCGTTTGTTTAAGAGCGCATCTGAATTTCAAGACATTTCAGTCAGAGAATTTCAAACTTGGTGAAATAATAAAAGAATGGAGGGTGTATGCCTATGATTGTCGAAAAGTTTCTGTATTTCGATGTTTTTTACTACCATTAAGACTAAAAATATGTTAAAGTATAAGGAGAGAAGAATATGAATAAAAAGAAGAGTTTACAGGAACTAACATTTAAAGATAACTTCATGTTTGGAGCAGTTATGTTGAATCCTGAAATTTGTAAAGGCGTTTTAGAACGTAGTTTAGGTATTGAAATTGAACGCGTAGAGATTAGCAAGGAAAGAAGTATAGTCTACAATCCGGAATACAAGGGGATTCGTCTGGATGCTTATGCGAAAGATGAAAATAACACCAGATATGATGTGGAAATGCAGGTGCTCAGAAAGTCTGCGATTCAAAAGAGAGCAAGATATTATCATGGACAGATTGATATGGAAATTTTACTAAGCGGATTACCATATGAAGAATTGCCAGATACATATGTTATTTTCATCTGTGATTTCGATCCGTTTAACAAAAAGAAATACCGGTATACATGCAAAACCATTTGTGAAGAAGTACCTGAAATTCAAATGGATGATGGAGCACATACCGTATTCTTAAGTACAAAGGGCGAAAATAAAGAAGAAGTTCCAAAAGAGTTAGTTGATTTTTTAGAGTTTGTAGGGAAACCACTTTCGGAGAGTGAGGCGGAGCAGGATGATATATTTATCCAAAAAGTGCAGACCACAATCCGCGAAGTAAAGAAAAGTCGAGAAATGGGGGCCAGGTATATGACATTTGAAGAATTGTTGAAAGATGAAAGAGCAGAAGGTAGAGCAGAAGGCGACAGAAATCGTCTTGTTAGTCAAGTACAGAAGAAATTAGCTAAAGGTGATTCAGTAGAGAAGATTGCAGATGATTTGGTGGAAGATTTATCGGTGATTAGGGAGATTGTTAAACAATTACACGAGTAGAACAGAATGGCGTTGAAAACAGAAAGGAGAAACTTGATATGAGTGAAAATAAGCAAACCTATCGACGATTAAACTTAGAAAAATTACAAAGTAGAATTACCAAAGTCATTACAACAGAAGAAGCATTAAAAGATGTTGTACCTATGGAGTGGCCGGCGGAAGTGATGTCCGGAAAACAGAAGGTAATTATAACAAGCAAGTGTTAATTTAGTATTAGAATTTATTCTTTTTTTATCAAACTAGGCATATCAGCCAGATTATTCAAAACAAACAATTTAATAATGAAAGGAGCGAGCGTACATTATGTTTAGTACGGTTTTATCTGCGACCCTTCAAGGTCTCCATGTAGAGTTCGTGCAGGTGGAAGCAGATATAAGTAATGGACTTCCCATGTTTCATTTAGTGGGATATTTGTCCTCTGAGGTAAAAGAGGCAGGGGACAGGGTTCGAAGTGCAATTCGCAACTCAGGGTTTGTATTGCCGGCAAAAAAGATGGTAATTAACCTTTCGCCTGCCAATATTAGAAAAAAAGGTACGATTTTTGACTTGCCAATTGCTGTTTCAGTTTTGGCAGCCTTAGAGGAGTTTAAAGAGAGTGTATTGAAAGACGTGCTGTTGGTGGGGGAATTGAGTTTGGATGGTAGTATCAAACGTGTCCCGGGGATTCTACCAATTGTGCTTGAGGCACAAAAGCAGGGTATTAAGAGGTGTATTATACCAAAGGAAAATCAAAAGGAAGGGGAATTAGTAGCAGGAATAGATGTTATAGGTGTGAGTAATTTGCAAGAGGTGTGCGGACTTTTGAAGGGGAATCTAAAGGACAAAATAAAATCAAATAATTCAAATCCAATGCAAATTTTTGTTCCGGAAACCTACGAGGATTTTGCAGATATAAGAGGTCAACATTTAGTGAAACGTGCGGCAGAAATTGCAGTTGCGGGAAATCACAACTTGCTTATGATGGGGGCAAGCGGAGCAGGCAAAACAGCCATTGCAAAACGAATTCCAAGCATATTGCCACCGCTTACATTAGAAGAAAGCATAGAGCTTACCATGATTTACAGCATTTTAGGAGAGGTGGACGAACATCATCCGTTGAAAACGGAACGACCCTTTCGAGAGGTGAATGCAACTGTTACGCAAGCAGCACTTTTGGGTGGAGGGAGAACACCTAGGCCCGGTGAAATCAGTTTGGCGCACAAGGGGGTTCTGTTCTTGGATGAAATTGCTGAGTTTCCGAGGGGCATTATGGAGTCCCTTAGGAAACCAATGGAAGACCATAATATTAAAATTGTGCGTGAGACTGGAGAGTTTGAGTTCCCCGCTGACTTTCTTTTGGTGGCAGCAATGAATCCCTGTCCATGTGGAAATTATCCGGACTTGAATCGCTGTACCTGCACTACCTCTCAAATCCAAAAATATGTTGGGAAATTAAGTCAACCCTTTCTTGACCGTATTGACTTATGCGTAGAGGTCCAAAAGGTACAGTACAGCGATTTGGCAGACGCGGGTAAAGAAGAGGATTCCAAGACCATTAGGGAGCGAATTCTTAAGGCGAGGCAGATACAGGCAGAAAGGTATCTGGGAGAAGGTATATTAACAAATGCACAGCTTTCTATGCAACGAATGGAGGAATTCTGTGCTCTCAGCGACTCGGAGAAGGACATTATGGAAAAAGCCTATGAACGACTTGGATTATCTGCAAGGAGTTATCACAAGGTGTTACGTGTGGCCAGGACCATTGCAGATTTAGAAGAAAAAGAAAACATAGAAGGAAAACATTTGCGTGAGGCATTGAGCTATCGCAATATAGATCATGGGTATCGGAGGCATTAATGAAATGAAGTACGAATATTGGTTTGCTAATTTACAAGGAATCAGCAATCGAAGAAAGATAAAAATTCGAGAAAATTTGACAAATTTAGAAGAACTATATTATATAGAAGAAACAGCATTAAAACAGTTAAATTTGCACGAAAAAGAACAGGAAAATTTAATAAAAAATATAGAGCATTGGGATTTGGACAAAGAATATCAGAAATTTGCAGAGCGAGGGATACAGTTTGTGCCAGTCACAGATAGCAGATATCCCCAAAAACTACTGGATATTGACTCGGCGCCATATGCTCTTTATGTGAAAGGAAAACTACCGGATGAAAACAAGATGACAGTAGCCATTGTAGGAGCCAGAGAATGTAGTCCTTATGGGGAATGCATGGCGGGGAAGTTTGCGAAATCTCTTGCTGCTGCAGGCATTCAGGTTGTAAGCGGTATGGCAAGAGGTGTAGACAGCGCAGGACAAAGAGGGGCATTAGAGGGCGGAGGTGAAAGTTTTGCGATTCTTGGCTGCGGTGTGGATATTTGTTATCCAAGGGATGCAATTGGACTTTATATGGATTTGCAGGTAAAAGGAGGCGTAATATCCGAGTTCCCGATAGGAACCAAACCCCTTCCAAAGCACTTTCCTGCGCGCAATCGTATTATCAGCGGACTTGCAGATGCCGTACTGGTGATAGAGGCAAAGGAAAAGAGTGGTTCACTTATTACAGCAGATATGGCATTGGAGCAGGGAAAAGATGTTTATGCCCTTCCAGGCCCGATAAATAGTACTCTGAGTAGAGGGTGTAACCTGTTAATCAAGCAGGGGGCAGACTTACTTTTATCTCCGGAGGAACTGCTTGAGGAGTGGGGCTTTTCATTTGGTAAAAATCAACAAAAAAAGAATCTGATAAAATTTCCTCTTGAAAGTGAAGAAAATATGGTGTATAGTTGTCTCGATTTCCACCCCAAAAATTTGGAACAGCTTCTGGGCATGACGAGCTATTCTGTTTCGGAGTTGTTAGACATATTAGTGAGACTGGAATTAAAAGGGGTGATTAAAGAAGTTTCAAAAAATTATTACGCTATTGTGGAGGAAAAATAATGGCACGTTATCTTGTAATCGTGGAATCGCCTGCAAAAGTAAAAACGATTAAGAAGTTCTTGGGAAGCAGTTATGAAGTGCTTGCATCCAATGGTCATGTACGTGATTTTCCAAAAAGTTCATTTGGAATCGATGTAGAACATGATTTTGAACCGAAATACATTACGATTAGAGGAAAAGGGGATATTCTTGCGAATTTACGAAAAGAAGTAAAGAAGGCAGATAAGATTTATCTTGCAACCGACCCTGACCGTGAGGGAGAAGCGATTGCATGGCACTTATATATTGCTTTAAAGTTAGAAAATAAAAAGGTATATCGCATCAGCTTTAATGAAATCACAAAGAATGCGGTTAAGGCATCTATTAAAGAGGCCAGAGAAATCGACATGGATTTGGTTGATGCGCAGCAGGCAAGACGTGCATTAGACAGAATGGTAGGATATAAAATCAGTCCTTTACTTTGGAGCAAGGTGAAGAGAGGACTTAGTGCAGGTCGTGTGCAATCAGTAGCATTGCGCATCATTGCAGACAGAGAAGAAGAGATACAAGCTTTTGTTCCGGAAGAGTATTGGTCTTTAGATGCATTTTTAAATGTAGAGGGTGAAAAGAAACCATTGGTAGCCAAATATCATGGCAACATTCATTCGCAAGAAAAAATGGATAAACTTCTAAAGTCTTTGGAAAACGAAACATTTGTTGTAGAAGATATCAAAACAGGAGTTAGAAGTACAAAGGCACCGTTGCCATTTACAACCAGTACGTTACAACAAGAAGCATCGAAGGCGTTGAATTTCGCAACACAAAAAACCATGCGAATTGCACAGCAGTTATATGAAGATGGTATTATCACTTATCTTCGTACTGACTCTACAAGAGTGTCAGAGGAGGCAGATGCAAATGCAAGAGAATTTGTTGCCAATCAATATGGAGAGCAGTATGTTGCTGTCACTTCTAAAAAGGCCTCCGAAGATAAGAAGATTCAGGATGCCCACGAGGCAATTCGTCCTACAGATGTAACAAGAACACCTGCTAAGTTAAAGGAATCTGTTCCAAGAGATCAGCTTCGCTTGTATCAGTTGATTTGGAAGCGTTTTGTTGCCAGCAGAATGCAACCTGCAAAGTATGAGACAACAACCGTAAAAATCGGTGCGGGAAAGCACAAGTTTACCGTAAATGCATCTAACATTAAATTTGAAGGTTTCAGGGCGGTATATATTGAATCCGATGAAGAAAAAGAAGAAAGCAATGTGTTGGTAAAACGTATCAATAAGGATTCCAAACTTACAATTGATTCTTATGAACCGAAACAGCATTTCACACAACCACCGGCGCACTATACAGAGGCAACCCTTGTAAAAGCGTTGGAGGAATTGGGAATTGGACGTCCAAGTACGTATGCACCAACCATATCTACCATTATCGCAAGACGATATGTGGCGAAGGAGCAGAAAAATCTCTACATTACGGAGATTGGAGAAGTGGTAAATGATATCATGAAGCAATCTTTTGCGAGTATTGTTGATGTGAGCTTTACTGCGAATATGGAAGGGCTTCTGGACATGGTTGCGGAAGGAAAGGTTAACTGGAAAACAGTTACAAGTAATTTCTATCCTGACCTAGCTGAAGCGGTAGAGATAGCAGAGAAGGAGCTTGAAAAAGTAAGTATTGCGGACGAGGAAACAGACGTTATCTGTGAAGAATGCGGTCGTAATATGGTTATTAAATATGGTCCACATGGTAAGTTTTTGGCTTGCCCAGGTTTTCCGGAATGTAGAAATACGAAGATGTATTTGGAAAAAATAGGAGTAGCATGTCCGCTTTGTGGAAAAGATATTGTTATCAGAAAGACTAAGAAGGGCAGAAAGTATTACGGATGTGAAGATAATCCGAATTGTGAATACATGTCATGGAAGAAACCTGTGGAGATGTCCGACAAAAACTTGAAATAACCAGAATTGTATGATAATATATAGAATCAT
>JAXJXL010000018.1:0-6990 GCA_036307525.1 Faecalimonas sp. | reverse complement strand
TATCTTCTAATCATCATCCGGATTCTTGCGCCCATCTTTTATGATGGGCTAATTTTTTGTTTTTTTATAAAGCGAGCAATTTCCTATAAAGCAAAAAAGGATGCGATAGTAAAACTACCGCATCCTTTTTAGACAATTTCTGTAACTATTTATTCTTCAAAGACTTTTTAAATTCTTTGTATGAGATATAAGCCTCTGTCTTTTTAAATTTACGAACTTTGATAATCCACATTACTAATGAAACAGCGAACAGAGCTATGAATACAATTGTTAAGACTCTTGTCAATGTCTGAACAATTGGTTCCACTTCTTTGATTGTTGTCTTTTCACCAATTCCATTCATTGCCTGCGAATTTGCAATAGCATACAAGTTATGGTGACATGCTTCTCTCATTGCAGAAACTGCTACCGGATCATCTTCATATTTTGGCAATCCATTTCCGCCTGTAATCATAAATGCAAGCATGGAGTCATAGGTTGTTGTTCCACCCATTACACCATCAATGCCATTTACCATTGAGTTCAATACGTTGTCAGTAATCTGGAGACCGTTACATTGCCATTCTCCGTTCATGATACCTTTCACAAGTCCTGAGTTAGCGCCTGACCATTGTGTACCCCAACGAGTATACGCCATCATGACACCATTTCCGCCTGCCTGTGAACTTTCAAGTGCACCTTGGAATGCACGGAGGTAAATTTCACGAGCAGCCTGCTCATTTAACCATACTCCAAGACCGATTCTGTCTTGTTCACAATCATTTAATGCAAAGTGTTTCATTACTACACGAACACCTTTTTCTTCAATACCTGCAACCTCGTTTCTTCCAATTTCAGATGAAAGATAACCGTCTTCTGAATAATATTCGAAGTTACGTCCACTGTATGGCGAACGGTGGATATTTGCACCTGGTCCGTAAAGGAAGGTTACTTCTGCATCTAAACAGTCATTTCCTACGATTTTACCAATTTCATAAACTAACTCTTTGTTAAATGTTGCTGCCAATACATCTTCTGATGTAAGAGCTGTTGTTTCAACACCAAGATGGCTACCGAATAAAGCTACTGTCAAGCCCTGAGGACCATTTTCATCACGTGTACCTGGAGCCTGTACTGAAAGGATTGGCATTGTCCAGTGGAATGAATCACCAATCAAGGAAACCATATCATCAAATGTAAGTTGGTCTAATAATTTGTCCCAATCCGGATCATCATACTCTTTGCCAATCATATCATAAAGCTTCAAGCCATTATCAGCACCAAGTGTTGGCATTTCTGCTTCCGCTTTTGGATCCGCCGTATATTGAACATCTTGTAATGCTTTGATTAAGTAATCATTCAATGCAATCTTAACTGTCTTTTCAAGACTTGGCATTGTGCCTTCCCAGTCGTTACGTGTTAAGTAAGTAACCTTTGTTCCAACCTCTTCATTCATGTTAGGGTCTGAGGCATTCAATTGGTTCTCAATCTTTGTACCTGCATCACTTGTAGCATAAGTTGTTGTATCCAATTCTGGATTATTCCATTTTGCTACTAAGGAAGCGTTACCAACTGCATCCATACGCCCTGCAGTGTTCTCAGGTGTATGACCTTTTGCTGCCAATACGTTGTTTGTTGCGTTGTGGGCATCTGTAGCTGCTGTGAAGTAATAGTCACCGGCATCCATGATATATGTGCCTGCTTTGTATGCATCATAGCTTGCTACATAATCGCCATCCACTTCGATTTTCAATGTTTCAGAAGCGCCTGGCTCTAAGATATCTGTCTTTTCAAATCCAACTAGGGATACAGACGCTTTTTCAATCTTGTTATCAATGTCGTACTGTGTGTATGGGCTGGATACATAGATTTGAACTGTTTCCTTACCTGCTACATCACCCTTGTTTGTTACTTTTACATTGATAGTGTATGTTGTTGTATCTTTATCATAAGAAAATGTCATGTCACTATATTCGAAGTTTGTATAGCTGAGACCATATCCGAATGGGAATGCAACATCATCACCATAAGCGTATTCGCCTGCATTACCTTTGCCCATTACGAAATCTTCATAACGTGTCTCATAATATTTGTATCCTACATAGATACCTTCCTGATAAATCATGTAAGTATCTGCATGTCCAGGAATCTTGCTTGTATCACCATCATATACAATCGGTGTGAAGTTCTGCATAACCGGACTTGAATAGTTGTCATAGAGATAAGTATCTGGCAAACTACCAGATGGATTCACTTCACCGCTCAAGATTTCAGCTACTGCGTTAAGACCGGTTTGTCCAACGCCACCAATCCAAAGTGCTGCATCTACACCATATTCGTTGTTCTTCAAGAAATCAACTTGAAGAGCATTTGATGTGTTGATAAGTACAATAATCTTTTTGATTGTTCCGGCATCTTTCATTGCTTTAATGCCAGCCATCATGTCTTTTTCATTCTGATTCAATGCAAGATAGTTCTTACCATCCTTTAATTCATGGTCAAAGTAGCTGTCTGCGCCTTCACCACCAATACGAGATAATACAACAATCGCTGCATCACCATATTCTTCTACTGATTTTAATACCTTATCTGAATAAATATCCCATGGAGCTTCCACGATTTCTGCTGAACCATAGCCGCTAGCTGTTGCAGAGTCCTGTACAACTGCACCTGCATTACCGCGAGTATATTCTTTTGCCGCACCTGTCTTATAGAAATCCCATAATGTTTCGTTTACAGCAAAATCTTCTTTTTCCAAAGCTGTTTTTAAATCATCACACTTTGAGGCATCCACGTTTGCCGAACCTGTACCACCATATACGATGTTTACAGATGACGTTGAGAACAGACTCACTTTCGCTTCTTTGTCAAGTGGAAGTGCTGCCTTATCATTCACCTTTTCATTCATCAAAAGTGACGCACCTTCTGCTTCAACCTGTTTTACAAGTTCTGCGCCCTTTTCAGTTCTTTCCTGTTCAGTCTTAAAATCTCCTTCGTAATAAACAGCATCCTTGTCCGCATTCTCCAACTCCCAGAATGTTCCGCCAACAAACAATGCTACCGTATTGTCAAACATTGACACAACGATAAATATGATTGTGAAGAGAATTGCAAGGGGTGCACTAAGAAGCGTTAAAAACTTCCAAGGTCTTCTTGCTCTTCTACGCGCTTTTTTAAACGCTTTTTTTTGAGCTTTTTTCTCAGCTCTTAATTCTTTTTTGTTTTCTTCCATAAATACTTCTCCTTACTTCTTGATAGTAATTTATATAGAACATTTTAACATAACATTGTTAAAACTTAAACACATTTCTAACAATTTCCACAAAAAAACAGTTCCGAATTTCTCCAGAACTGTTTCCTTAAATTTTACTGATATTTATCCATCGCTTCTTCCAAGCTCATACCGCTTGCTATGGCCTCTTTACGCTGTGCATTGATGGCTTGGATTTCCTTCATACGTGCTCCGGTTAACTTGTAACCTTTCATCGCAACTAAAGTCGCAATCCATGCTAACATTGGCACAACGCAGAACAGGATAATTACGACTCCTTTCATGCCCGGAACATATGTGACATCTGCATCCGGAAGTGCTTTCGTAAATCCAATAAAGCCAACGACTACACCAACAATTGCTGTGCCAAGTGAAGAAACTAATTTGTCAACCAGACTGAATAATGTTCCCATAATTCCCGGCACATACTTTCCGCTTCTCCAAGTTTCATAGTCGGAGCAATCAGCCACCATAGGGATCGGCATGTCTGCAGTTGCATAATATGCACCATAACCAATACCAAAGAACAGAAGAAATGCAATCGTATATAAGTTAATGGTTATTTTTCCGCCATCAAACAACGATAATGTCACTGCAGGGTTACCTTGTTGCCACAATAACAAAATGGCCAACACACCAATATACATAATCAGTGCAACACTTACATAGGTCATCAAAGATGCCTTTTGTCCATGTTTTTGGGATGTACGAACTGTCAACAAGAAAAACGGAGCCGAGAACACATACCCAACAATCATCATTGGCAAATATAAACCATCATAGTTCCCCATCAATCCCCCATATAACATACAAAGCACAGGCATACCTGTTGCAATGGAAAATGCCAGTTTACATCCTGCTCCTGCAACCATAAGGCGTTGCAATTCCTTGTTATCTTTAAGTATGGCCACATATTCTGATATTTT
The DNA here is from genome assembly GCA_036307525.1 of Faecalimonas sp. Lineage (GTDB taxonomy): Bacteria > Bacillota > Clostridia > Lachnospirales > Lachnospiraceae > Faecalimonas. Next base: position 2,814 of record JAXJXL010000018.1, on the reverse strand, counting down.
TACTTTTTCCTGTTTTGCAGAAATACCCCAGTATTCCGGACGGTCCTTCTCGGAGATACCTATAATAGCTAAGATAGTCATGATTAAGGAAACTACGATACACAGTGGAATCATGAAATCATAGAAACCGGTGCTGTTATATCCACCCAAACTTTTCTGTAAAATCGGTGCTAAAAATTGAACAAGCCCCATACCAATCAAACTTGCAATTGTATTAAATACTGTAAATAGAGGTCTCTGATTTGGATCATTTGTGAGACAAGTTTGTCCCGAACGAGTACACGCCGTCTGGAATGTATATCCGATGACATATAGTGCATAAAACAATACAAAACAAACCATTTTAACAGCTGTCATATCTGCTGGAATCAAGCGAGTTCCGAAATATAGCAATATTGCGCTGACAATCATAATCAAGTTACCGAGAAGCATAAATGGACGGAACTTACCGAATCTGGTTGCCGTTTTGTCTATCAACGCGCCAATAATTGGGTCTGTCACCGCATCAAACAAACGCATAAATGTTACCATTGAGGTAGCAAATGCAACTAATAACCCTAATACACCACTTGCATAATATGCAATAAAATTCAACGTCAAAATATAATACACATTGGTTGCACCGTTGTTCATTGGAAACAACACCAATTGATATAATTTTGCACGATTTGTTACTTGCTTTTCCATATTTTCTCTCCTACATCCAGTTAGAGCTATCGCCCTTCGCCAAGCGATACTCTGGCTTTTCTTTGTCTACCTTGTAGATTACACAACTGTCTGTATAATCTCCTGCTTTCACTTCTAACTGATTTTCTTTCTCAAGTGCTATATCAAACTTGAAAACATTTTCCCCTTTCTGGGTGCCCACAAGTTTACCGTTGTGATATAAGGAAACTTCATCTAAATTCGAATAAACGGTAATGGTCTGCTTTACAGCACTGCGATACTCGTGGCGCTTTCCTGCCAGATAAACGAACTTGTCTTTCTTATTCCAATACGCCTTATATAAATAGAAGACATCCTTTTTTAACTTGCGGTCAAAGGTAATCATACCCTTGTGGTTCATACCAGGCTCGCCGCCCTGATTACGCGCATCTGCCGCAAAATCAAACATATTCCAGTAATAATGCGCCCACATGTACGGATATCGTTTAAAGCATTTCAGCATATACTCGTGATATTTTGTATGATACTCCTCCGAGTTATCCCCACGCTTTGGACGTTTTGAATGAAGGTTCGGCATACCCTCAGCACCGTATTCCGAATAGCATAAGCATCGATTCGGATATAAGAAGTGCCACAGTCTAATCCAAAGATCATTGAGCCATAAAAATGGTACATACCATCCCAAATATAAATTCCAGCCAACCAAATCTGTAATGTGTGCAACTGGATTCCAATGCAGACACATCGCATAACATGCCAAGGTTGTTGGACGTGTTGGATCCATCTTATGACATAAATCATTTAACACACGATGATTCTCTAACATTTGCTTTTTATATTTTCTTCCGGAAATGGTAATCTCGTTGGATACTCCCCACATCACAATACTTGGGTGATTATAGTTCTGAATAATCAGCTCCTTCATCTGTGAAATGGTATTCTCATTCCCATTTGCCAAATGCTCGGAAATGTATGGAATCTCTGCCCATACAATCATACCTACTTTATCGCACAAATCATAGAAATACTGGTCGTGCTGATAATGTGCTAAACGAATGGTATTCGCACCGACCTCACGAAGCAGTTCCATATCTCTATCATGATGATCCTTTGTAATCGCGTTACCTATGCCTTTGAAATCCTGATGACGAGATGCACCATGCAAAGGATATGGTCTGCCATTCAGATGGAAGCCATCCTTTGGACTAAATTCAAAGGTACGCACACCACAGTGGCAGGAAATCTCATCCACTTCTTTTCCATTCTTCATCAAAACAGCTTTGATTCGGTACAAATAAGGATCTTCCAGTCCATCCCAAAGGTGTACATTTGGTACAGAAAGCTCGACCTCTGTTCCTTCTGCCTCAGCCACAATATTCCCTTGTGCATCCAGAATTTCCACTACGACCTTCGTCTTTGCTTCCTTGGCAGCTTTATTGATATAAGTACTTACTTTTACAATGGCATCTTTTCCATCTACTTCTGTCGTATACTTGATACCAGGTCCACCGTAGTAATCTAAATCAAAATGTTCCTTGGAAACTACTAGGATTTCAATATCACGGTAGATTCCTCCGTAGAAGGTAAAATCTGCTTTCTGTGGATACACGCGGTCATTGACACTGTTATCCACCTCTATTTTTATCTGATTGTTCTCTTGTAAATCTTTTGTAACGTCTACACGGAATGTAGCGTATCCACCATCGTGGGAGACAACCTCCTTGCCATTTAACATTACCTTGGCACTTGCATTGACACCGTGGAATTGCAAATAAACACATTCCTTTTCTGCATCAAATCCTGGTTTTGCAAATTGGTTATCATACACTAGGGTTCCTCGCCAGTAGTCATTTCCACCATCCTGGCCGTCTTTGGCGTTCCATGTATGAGGAAGTTCTACTGCTTGTCTGTTACCTGTCTGGTCCGTAAAACTCCAACCTTTCATTAACTTTTCAATTCTTCTCATACTTAATTCCTTTCATTTGTGCATTGTTGCGCACAGTACAAAAATATTTTAACATATTTTAAACAATTTGTCCTAAATTTAATGATAAATTTATAAATTTTTGTGACTTGACAATATATATCTTTCCACACTTTTGCAGTTAGTTTTGATGTAGTATAGCTCGAAAGCTTTATAAAACAAGG
>JAXJXL010000017.1:0-26310 GCA_036307525.1 Faecalimonas sp. | reverse complement strand
TTCTGCGCCTTCTGCTGCATCCTCTGCCTTATCAGATTCCGCATCTGCATCTTCTGTTTCTGCCGCCTCAGCATCCACGTTTTCGGTTTCTACTGCCTCAGCGTCTACATTTCCTTTAAGAGCTTCATCTGTCAAATGCTCAGCATCTGCATTTTCCGATGCAGTTTCCTCTACAACCTCTTGATTCTTGTTTTCTTCCAAGGGACCTTGCCACCTTTCTATTCTTCTTTATGGAAAATCTCATCCAGCTCTGTCATCAGAGTTTTCAGAGTCTTCATTACATGTTCATAATCCATTCGCTTCGGTCCGATAATACCTATCGTTCCCTGCATGCCTTCTCCTAATTCATAAGTTGCCGTAACCACACTGCAATCTTTCATGGATTGAACCGGTGTCTCATTACCGATGTAAACCTGAATGCCGTGATTATCTTCCTTAGAAAGTGTCTGTGTCACAATCTCTTGGAGCATCTGCTTCTCTTCAAATGCATTGATAATCTCCTGTGCACTGTGATTATCACTGAGCTCCGGATACTTAAATACATTTGTGGCACCGCTGGTATAGATTTCCAAATCCTCCGGCTGTATCGTGCTTCCAATTGCATTTAATACATCGCCGATGATTTCACTCTGTTCTCCAGCCTGTTCTTTCAAGGCTGCTATCATCCCAAGGTTAATCTCTTCTATGGACATACCAGGTAGGCTTGTGTTCAGCAGCATGTTCAGTTTCAGCATCATCTCATTATTAAGAGTTTCTTCCACAGTAACAATCTTATTCTTAATAATGTTACCTTCCATTACAATAACTGCAATAATCTGATGCTCGTCAACCTGGGATAGCTGAATGAATTTCAACTTGTTTCGATTCATAGTCGGAGCGGAAACCATGGTTGCGTAATTCGTATTAACTGCCAATACCTTTGCGGCCTGCTTTAAGATCTTATCCATCTTATCGGCCTTCTCCAGCATCTGCTCTCGCATCTCGATAACTTCCTGTTCCTTCTCTGCCATCAGCATATCTACATACAAACGATATCCTTTATCAGAAGGGATACGTCCTGCTGATGTGTGAGGCTGTATAATGTAACCCAAATCCTCTAAGTCAGCCATCTCGTTGCGAATGGTTGCAGAACTTAAATTCAAGTCCGTGTATTTAGAAATGGTTCTTGACCCAACAGGTTCTCCGGTTTCTAAATAATTCTTGATAACCGCATGTAAAATCTTAAGTTTACGATCATCTAATCCGTGATTCAGTTCCATAAATACCTCCTCTTTTTATCTTATTAGCACTCTTTTGTTTCGAGTGCTAACATCTACGTTATTAAGATACACCTAAGGGAATGTTTTGTCAACTATCTTTATCATTTTTTTAGATTTAATAATTCTCCCACAAACCTTGACTGCTTCATCTTCTTCCCATTTCGTTCTTTACTATAAGAAATAACAAGTCTTTTTTTCGCTCTCGTCATTGCCACATAGAAGAGTCTGCGCTCTTCTTCTATCTCTTCCGTGGTTTCTGCTTTTTTATATGGGGATACTCCCTCGTTCGCTCCAATCACAAATACGGTATGAAACTCCAAGCCTTTGGCTCCGTGCATGGTCATTAACTGAACCGCATTTTGACTTGGTGCGCGAAGCTCTGCCTGTCTTCGTAAATTTTCTCCGTATTCCTCGATATGAGAAAACCATTCCTCAATGGTCTTAAACTCTTTCGCACGTTCTTGTATTTCATGTACAACATCCATCAGTTCTTCTAATTTGATTCTGCGTTTGATGGCATATTCCTTCAAGAAATCTTCATATCCAATGTGCTTACGAATATACTGAATGGCCGCATAAGGCTTGCATTTTTTAATAATCCGTAAATCCACATCTAGCTGGTCAATGCGGTCCTGCATCCACTCCTTGTCTCCATAGAACCTTTTCAAATCCTCAAATGACACTTCGCTCGTTTCCACACTGTCTCGCCCAATATAACGATTTGGTCGATTCATAATCTCCAAAAACAGTTTTCTGGAACGGTCTCCCAACGCCATTTTCATATATCCAATAAAATTCTTCGCAATAAAGTGCTCGTATAGATTCGGAAAATGCTCCTTCATGTGAAAGGGCTGATTGTATTCCATCAGTGTCTCAACTAGCACTCGGGCCTCGTTATTGGTGCGGAAGAGAATAGCAATCTCTTTCGGCAACACACCGCTTTTCAACTCTCTTTGAATCTCTTTTAACACATACTTGCTTTCTTCAATTGGGTGACGGACTTCTTGAATATGCACATTCATTCCCTGCTCATTGGTTGTTATAATCTGCTTCGGATACCGTTTTCCGTTATGTTTTATCACGCGCCCCACACCATTTACTATAGCCTTTGTAGAGCGATAATTCATATCCAATATAATTTGTTTCGTATCTGGATAATCCTTTGGGAAATTCAGCATAATCTCCGGTCTAGCCCCGCGAAACTGATAGATAGACTGATCATCATCTCCTACGATGAACAAATTGTTTTCCGGCGCCGCAAGCATGCGAATTACATCATACTGTACTTTGTTAATATCTTGAAACTCGTCGATTAATATATATTTGTACTTCGTTTGCCACATCTTCAGAATATCCAGACGTTTATGAAAAAGCTCATAAGTTAAGACAAGCATATCATCGAAATCTATTTTCTTACGTCTCTTTCGTTCCTCTTCGTATGCATGATAAATGCGGTTGAAGTCCTGTTCATCACAGTTTAAAGATTTGTACTCTGATAACGGAATGCAATTGTTTTTCACATTACCGATTTCTCCTGCAATCCCCTGCAGAAACTCCTTTTCATCATCGATATCCAGATTCATTTGCTCTACTACGCGTTGCAACAGCTGATACTTCTGCTCGTCTGAGAGGATGTTTTCTGTTGTTAATTTATAAGCCCACTTTAGAATGCCGTAATAAATACCGTGAAAGGTGCCGAAGGTAACTGATGATGCGCCTGGCACAGTTGCCGCCCAGCCATCAAGCTGCTTTGCTTGATCCTTTTTCAAGTTATAAAATCTCTCCCTCATCTCTTTTGACGCAGCTTTTGAGAAGGTAATCACCAGGATTTCCTCCGGCTTCACCTTGTACTTTTCAATCAAATGCGCTATTCGATTCGTAATAACGGTAGTTTTCCCGGAACCGGGACCGGCAAGGACCATACATGGTCCATCTTTGTGGGCAATTGCTTCGATTTGAGCTTGATTTAGACTCATTTTATTACCCCTTTTTTGTTGTTTTTTGTGATTTACGGTGTGACTTACAATTTTCTTTTTTTCACACCGTAACTCTTTCCATTTTTAATTTGCTGTTTTGTAATATTTACGGTGCAACTTGCAATTTTCTTTTTTCGCACCGTAAAGTCCTGTTCCCACCACATATAAAACAAGATTTGTTACGGTGTAGAACAAACCATTTTTACTTCCACACCGTAAAATGCTAATTTTACCACATGAATTGCACGCTTCCTTACGGTGCAATTCAACATATCACAATCACCACACCGTAAAATCCAAATTTCACCACATTAACACCTACACCCTTACGGTGCTAATCAATACACTTCACCACTCGCACCGTAAAACACTCAAAAACAACACTTTAGGCGGGAATATCTCCCCGCCTACGTTATCTTAACACTTTATTTCGACAATAATTCAATTCCCTTGCGAATTCTTGCAAGTGATTCTTCTTTTCCTAAGATTTCCATAATCTCAGTTGCTCCACCCGGTGTGTTTTGTTTGCCGGATACAGCCGTTCTAACCGGCCACATAGCATATCCATTCTTGCAGCCTTTTGCTTCCACATAACCTCTTAGCACTTCATACAACGCATCATTTGTGTAATCGTCATGTGCTTCGAAAAGTGGAAGGATTTCCTTTAACACTTCCAATGAAGTCTCTTCGTTTGTCTTCATCTTCTTGTGTGTGTACATTGCTGTATCATACTCCGGAAGCTCTTCGAAGAAATCAATCTGGTCTTTGATATCCGGGAATACTTCAATTCTTGTCTTCACAAGTGCCGCAATCTTCTTCAGGTCATAATCCTTTGTGATAACTTCTTTGATGTATGGCACTGCCAGTTCATAGAACTTATCAAAGTCCATTGCCTTTAAGTATTCACCATTCATCCATTTCAATTTCACAGTATCGAATACTGCCGGTGATTTACTCATATGGCGGTAATCAAATGCCTTCACCAATTCCTCTAGCGAGAAGATTTCTGTATTGTCTGTCGGGCTCCATCCAAGAAGCGCAACGTAATTGACAACTGCCTCTGTAATATAACCTTGTTCAATCAAATCCTCATAAGAAGAATGTCCGGAACGTTTGCTGAGCTTCTTATGCGTCTCGTCTGTGATTAACGGACAATGTACATAAGTAGGAACTTCCCAGCCAAAGGCTTCATATAATCTGTTATATTTCGGAGCGGATGACAAATATTCATTACCACGAACAACATGTGTAATACCTTGTAAATGGTCATCTACTACGTTTGCAAAGTTATAAGTCGGATATCCGTCTGATTTAATCAAAATCATATCATCCAACTCTTCATTAGGAACTGTAATATCTCCATAAATATCATCATGGAAGGTTGTAGTTCCTTCAGTTGGCATATTGATACGGATTACGTATGGCTTTCCTGCTGCAAGGTTCGCTTCGATTTCCTCCTTGCTTAAATATAAACAGTGTTTATCATAAACAACGATTTCTTCTCCGCCTTCCTTAACCTCACTCTTAAGAGAAGCTAATCTCTCCTTATCGCAGAAACAGTAATACGCATGCCCTGCTTCGATTAATTTCTTTGCATACTCTAAGTAAAGACCTGTTGCCTGTCTCTCACTTTGCACATATGGACCGTATCCGCCATCTTTATCCGGGCCTTCATCATGAATGAGGCCTGTTTTTGCCAATGTACGGTAAATAATATCAACTGCACCCTCTACATAACGCTCCTGGTCCGTATCCTCAATACGAAGCAAGAAATCTCCATCTTCGTGTTTTGCAATCAAATATGCATATAATGCTGTTCTAAGATTTCCAACATGCATTCTGCCGGTTGGGCTCGGTGCAAATCTTGTTCTTACTTTACTCATTATTTTTCTCCTAAAATCTTGTCAATACTTACTAATTTTACACTAAGTACAAAGATATTCGCTGCCATGGATAATTCCTCCGGTGTTGGGAAGGATGGCGCAATACGAATATTGCTGTCTTTCGGGTCCTTTCCATATGGGAAGGTAGCCCCTGCAGGTGTCATGATTACTCCTGCTTCCTTTGCTTTTGCTACAATTGCCTTTGCACAGCCTTCTAATGAATCAAAGGAAATAAAATATCCCCCACGAGGTTCTGTCCAGCTACCAATCTCAAGTCCGCTTAACTCTTTGTTCAGTACGTCAATTACCGCCTCAAATTTTGGTCTTAAAATATCTGCATGCTTTCTCATGTGTTCCACAACTCCGTGGATATCCTTGAAATAACGTGCATGGCGCAATTGGTTTACTTTATCGTGACCGATTGTCTGAATCGTCATTTGCTTGCGAATATCTGCCAAGTTCGCTGTAGATGCTGCAATTGCTGCAATACCCGAACCTGGGAAGCTGATTTTTGATGTAGAACAGAATTTATAAACCATATCCGGGTTACCTTCCTGCTTACATGCCATCAAAATCTCGATTAAGTAATCTTGGTTGTCATCATGCAAATGATGAATAGTATATGCATTATCCCAGTAAATACGGAAATCCTTTGCAGCCGGTTTCAATCTTGCAAAACGTCTTACCGTCTGGTCTGAGTATGTGTAACCCTGTGGGTTTGAATATTTCGGAACACACCAAATACCTTTGACTGTTTCGTCATTGTTTACCAATGCTTCTACCATATCCATATTAGGACCTTCTTCTGTCATTGGAATATTAATCATCTCAATTCCAAAATGCTCTGTAATAGCAAAATGCCTGTCATATCCCGGTACCGGACACAAGAATTTTACCTTATCTAATTTGCACCAAGGTGTGCTGCCCATAACACCATGTGTCATAGAACGTGAAATGGTGTCATACATCACATTCAAACTAGAGTTACCAAAGATAACGATATTCTCCTTTGGCACCTCTGACATATCTGAAAGAAGCTGTTTCGCCTCGTTGATACCATCAAGCACGCCATAGTTACGGCAATCAACGCCCTCTTCACAAGTAAGGTTTGCCTCGCTGCTGAGAACGTCCATCATTCCCATGGATAAATCCAACTGCGCTTTTGACGGTTTACCACGCGACATATCGAGCTTCAAATTTTTTGCTTTGATTTCTGCGAACTGTTCTTCCAGTTCTTTCTTTAATGACTGTAATTCTTCTACACTTAAATCTTTATATGCTGTCATCTCTCAAAACCTCCTTTTTTCTCCTAACTTGTAAGTCTATACGATTTTCGATGATTTAGCAACTCCTTTTTTATATTTCCCCCGTGCTCAGTCTGCGATACTGATTCTTCCAATTCGCCAAAGTATCATCATACTGTAGCACTTTTACCTGATTTTCGATTTCCAACACTTCCTGTGTAATCCATGCATCCAGATTCATATAGATTTGGCTGCGCTTTAAAAGATTTTGATATTCCTCTTTGGTCATATACTGACGGCAGGCATACAGATAAGCCTTCAGCATGGCTTCCTCTTCGCAAATCTGATATGCCGCTTCATACATTTTTGCAGCCTCTTCATATAGAAACAATCGTCCATAGCACGCCCCAAGACATGCGTAGACCTTGCCGTAGAATTTGCCATCCATACTCTCGTCTCGCTCACCATGTATAATTTCCTGATAAGCCATGACAGCGGATTTTACAGAGCCGCTTTGTAGCAGATTATCTGCCTTATACTTCTGTTTTTCCACCGGCTTTTGATTCTTCAATCTCTCTAGTACATCTTGGATCTGGCTCAACTCCCCTGTAGTATAGATAGAGGAATAAGCAAGGATGGTCACAATAAACTGCTCTAAGCTGCCGTTTTGCTCCAGAAGCTGTCTGATATTGCCGGCAAGCTCTTTCAATTCTAATTCTTCTTCCAGCCAGTCGCACAAATTTTCATTCATAATCGTGTAATCAATTAGATACAAATGATTACATAAATAATACACAAGCTCTTCAATCGTGTAAATCCGGCGATGAATTCTCGTGATTTCATACGGCTGTTTTGCCTGTCTTTTATGACAAAGAATTAAACTGCTCATTGCTTCCTCCTAAATGTATTTCCTTCTCCACATAAAAGTCCGTTGCTGCAAAGAACTCGCCAAAGCCCATATCCTTAAAACTGATACAGCAACATTTTTCATTCCGCATTATGACCTTTACCTGAAGTCTTAACGTATAATTCTTTCGCTTTGGAAGACCTTCTAAGGAAACACGCTCCACGCGCATCTCTGCTCCCACCAACGACTCGATATGTATCTCAATATCGTCTGTATTTTCTAATAATATTTCGCATTGCATATCCGACTCATACCATCTGCTTCCCCAGGATACAATCGGATACCATTTATCTACACCTTGCATGCGAAGCTTTAAACAAATCTGGTCCATCATCTTGGTCTCATCCAAATAGATTAAGGAATCCTCATATCCTAAGCTCCGCTTGTAGGCAGCATAGCAAGCACCCTTGCTATATAAATTATTTCCAAGAAATGCTCTTCTTCCATTGCACAACACTTTCAAGGATTGTGGATACCAGTTGTTCTCAAACCCTTCTCCTACTAAGAACACGGAAGAAACTAATTTTTTATCAAACACACCCTGTACAAACTGTTTGAATTGTACATCCGCTTCCTTGGCTCTGTCCACATTTAGCACCGGATATACGGCAGCCAGCTCTTCCATCTTTGCGCTTGCAACCTCGTCAACAGTTATAAAGGCATCCCTGCCTTTGCCGTATCCGGTCCGAAGCTTACGCAGCATATAGGCTTTCACCTCATGGCGGTCACAGTGAAACAAGGCCGCCTCATATTGCCACAATTCCTTCGGCTGATAAATCATAAAGTTGCAAAAGCTCTCTTTGTAATCCTGTACATAAACGTTATCCTTATCAATGCCCATGCGTTTTGCAATTCCTTTTAGCATACGCACAATATCCACATTTAATTCCGGCACGGTGAACACGATTTGTCCAATGCTTTCAAAACTGCTCAAGGATTTCTCAATAAACTCCCGCAGCAAATGTACAATCTCATCGCTTTCGTGTCGCACAGCCCTCCTATACAAGTCACTGGCAGAATATGCGATTGTCTCTAGTGTTTGCGGTTCTTGATTCTCTTCATGATAATAGCTGATTTGACAATATCTTTCATTCAATTCATATCCTATGATACTATTTGACATATCACACTTCCTCCTCCCTGTACCTTAATAAGTAACAAATATCTCTTCTGCAACCTGTTCCTCTTTGCGGTAGTGCAGCATAGACTCATACTGCTTTTCCTTTGACAAACGTGAAATCAAATTCAGTCTTCCATATTTGCCATCTTCATAAACAATCTGTTCTTTACTGCATCTTTCCCTGTCAGTAACAATCTGTTTATCCTTACTATCCTCTACAAAATAATATTCCAGAACCTCTCCTTCATATAAAACAAACTCTTTCACATAAACGCCATCATAGATTGGAAGCAAGGTCTCTGCATGTTCTTCTAAGGCAGAATCATCCGACTTCAAAATACGAGAAACAATTTTGACCTTCCCGCCCAAACTACTTCGATAGTCCACCATGACCTTGTCATAAATCTGAGCTTGCTTTAACCATTTTGCAGGGTACTGTAAATAGAATGGAAATACCAGACGCTTGCGACTCATTTCCCCAAAATATTCTTTTAATAGAAGCTGCATCGCCGGCTCTACTTCTTTTCCTACATAATATTTTAAAATAGCCACCTTACAAATATCTGCAAGATATTCCTTTTGTGATAATTCTTGGAGCATAATACGGATAATATCAGCCGACATTATTCGGTTCTGAACCACATACATTCTTGACACATAGGCAAGATATGCCTGTTTTAATCGGAAATAAGGTCTTCCTCCATAATAATCCTCAAAGATTTCTTCCTCTTGGAACATCACCTCAGAAAAAAGCATTTGCGTAATAATACGTTCTGCAAGAGCCTTTGCATTAACACCATACTCTTTGGCTTTCTTCCAAACCATCTTCATGTCCCGTGTGGCACCGCAATAGTTCTGGGCCAAATAGGTCAATACGGCCTTATCGTAAAATCCTTCTTTCACCAATTCAAAGCAAAGATACAACAAGAAATCATCCCCTGCCTCTTGCTGCTCCCTTACCTGTTTTGAGCACAGGATAAAAATATCCTTCTTTTCAAATGCATCCATACCGTATTGCTTCAGATTTTCATAACTCAATTCCACAGATTGCTCCATCTGTTCGGAAACAGTATGTATTATCTTACGCTGCTTACAAAGCTCTAGGTAGCGCATTTCATAAAATAATCGCCTTGTTTCATATGGAATGGAATCCACATAACGTCTGCCGTTATCCCCTTCCCATACAATTCTTGCATCCTTATTATACAAGTAAATCTTTGCACCATACTCCGCCTTATAAGCAACTCTTTGTCTTACACTTCCATCACTTTCAATCACAAGTACGAACTTCATTCCCTTGACTTTTGTTGTAATGTGATATGCATGACACACATCATACAAGGCATCCAATTCATCCAACGCAATAGTATTCGGATTAATCAGTCGGTTGTAAATCACACGCAGCGAATCATTGATATGACGTTTTAAAAGCTGCTCTGTGGCGAACACCTTCATTTGTTCAAAATATTGCTTGTAAACTTCACTGTCTTCCTGCTCATAGGTCAGAATATTCTCATACAAGAGTGCCGTTCTTCGATAATCCAAATTAATGCCTCGAAGGAAGTACAGATACACAATCCTCGGGAATGCAGACTTCACACGTTCCGGATTCATGGACATCATATAGTATTCGTAGAGCTGAGCAATCTTCATTTCCTGCTTCACAGCCATCTCATACCATCTGAAATATTCACTTGCCGTCTTATTCCCCTTGATTAACTGCATGCAAATGGCACGCAGAATATCCGGTTCCTCATACATCTTATATGCGCGCTCCAAAATACGAAGGAGCTTCGGGTCATACTTCTTCTGCTGACAAACCAAATCAGCCGTATGAAGTGCCAGTTCTCTGGTAATCATGTTGTACTTTGTGGCAAAATTTAAGATTTGCACCTCAAAGGATTCTAATTTGCGAAGCAAAAGCACACGCTCCTGGAAACAGATATAAGCTTCCGCGTATAACAAAATCTGATTCGCCCCATTGAAGAACTGTCTCTCTAACACCCGAATTCTGTCGTTGTAATCGCGATACTTCGTATCCAAGTTAATAATCATACAAAGCAGCTGCCATGAGTACGGATGCTTCATATACACACGATAAATTTCTTCTAAGACACGATTCGTATGCAGTGTGTCTTTCTTTAACAATGCTGTTAAAAACATATAATAAGCGCTAATCTCCGGCTTTCGGCCAATGACAAACTTGGAATAATTGCCGTTATCCAAGATCCATTTCGCCTCTTCTTCTCGTCTGCTGCGCAGATAGATATGCGCCTTCAAAAGCTGATAATATTCACTATTCGGTTCTAACTCAAGCAGTTGGTCTACCCGCTTAATTGCCTTTTGCGCCCAATCGCTGACACCCATCCTACCGGAAATAAAGCCCAAGTATTCCTTCAACCCCTGTCCTGCAATCATGCCCTTCATGCCACGCATTTCATCCCGCTTTGCTTCTTGGTGCACAGTCACATCCACACCTAATGTTTCGTATGGTGTAGAAACCAAAATTTTTCCATAATTATAGCCACTATGCAGTTTTTCTGCATGGATGAAATATTCCAACCTGTATGTATTTCCCACAAAATCATCGGTAGACACTTCCTGCTGTTTCACTTCGAGGAAATCCCCCTCGCTTTCAAAGGTTACCTTCTCATATCCCCATGTATTCTTGCGAATGTCTATCCATGCCTTTTGTGTCTCCAAAATATTGTCACAAGTGATTTCATCCTGTTCCAAAGTCAGATAAATTTTTTCCTTCTGCTTAATACCAACAAGGAATTCCTCCAACGCCTGCTCATCTAAAGACCACTTGCGCATATTTTCATAAAGATTTCTCACCCGTTTATCTTCATACTTCAGCACATCATAGAATTGTCTGGAGCGAAATAGACTCTTTGCCTCTGAGAAATCCTGAATGGCCAGCTTCCTAAAATCTGCAAGTGTCTGAATCTTTCCGTAAGCAGTCATGATAAACGGCTTTTCAATCACCACATCAAACCGCAGCTCATATTCACCGCCGTTGCATACTACTGTGAATTTCCCCTGCTCCATCTGCCCTGGAACAAGGCCTCTGCTATCGTAGGTGAAATTCACCCTCACCGGATTCCCCTCGAATCCTTCTTCCAAACAATGCACACGAAAAGAAGACGGATATACAAGTCCTCTGATATCTCCGTCTTTTACATTCTCTATAAGAAAACTGCCTTCGTAAACCTCGCCTTCCCCCACAGACATATGAATATGCGTGGTTGAAAAACGAATATCCGGCTGTTCTACTTTGAAATCGCCTTTCGAAAATTGTTTGATTTTGTTTTTCATCTAACTACCTGCTTTTATAATCTTATAATCAAATATGCGGTATAGACCACATAAGCCAATACCATTGTAATACCCATGCCTCTTCCAACTTTTTTTGTGATTGCGACTGGAATAAATGTCACAATCATCACTACAATAAGCACAAGTAAATCAAATACGTAAGAAGGATCCAAGTTTTGCATTGGCAAAATTGTTGCCGATGTACCTAAAATAAAGAAAATATTAAAGATGTTGGAACCAATTACATTTCCAACTGCGATATCACTTTCCCCTTTTCTAGCTGCAACAACAGAAGTTACAAGCTCCGGAAGGGAGGTTCCAAGTGCAACTACAGTCAGCCCAATAACTGCCTCTGTCATCCCCAAATCTCTCGCCAAACCTTTTGCACAAGTGACAGTCAGTTGACCGCCGCCAACAATGCCGGCAAGACCAATTAAAATAAACAAAATGCTTTTCCAAGTCGGAAAGGTGACTATTTCCTCTTCTTCCGCTTCTGCCCTGCCCTTTAATCCTTCTTGAACCGTTGTGTACATAAAGAAGGCAAAACAAAGTAATAAAATAATACCATCTATACGACTGATGCTCATATCTGTAGCCCGGAACAAAATCGTATCCAAACAAAGAACACCTAATAATACTGCTGCAAAAATGGACAATGGATAATCCTTCTTAATTGCACTTTTTCCCACTGCAATCGGCGTGATTGCAGCACTTGCACCAAGTACAACCAAGGTGTTGAAAATATTAGAACCAACTACATTTCCAAGTGCAATATCATTACTCCCTTTTAGCGCAGCTGACACGCTAACAGCCAACTCGGGAGCGCTTGTCCCAAATGCAACTATCGTGAGTCCAATGACTACCGCCGGAATCCGAAGCTTCTTTGCAATAGACGAAGAACCGTCAACAAACCAATCCGCACCTTTTACCAAAAGTAAAAATCCAATCACAATTCCTAAGATATCTATTATCATTTTCCAACCTCATTTCGTCATGTTTCGTTACCTTTTATCATAACATTATGACATCATATTTACAAGTAATTGTAACAGAAAATGAGATTTGTTTAAAGAAATATTATCTTAAAAATGAAAAAACACAGGATATTCATCGTTCGACAATATCCTGTGTTTGCAATGAGACTTCCTCTCTACACTAACTCAGCAATTCTTGAAACACCCACATAAATCTCCGATATCTTATACCATGTTCGATAATCGATCGTACCCGTTTCCGGAAGCCCAAAAACAGACTGGAACTCGCGCACCGCTTCTGCCGTTGCCGGACCATATACACCATCCGCTGTAACTCTCGGAATTGCCGGATATGCACCCGAAATCACTGCCAATTGCTCTTGCACCTGACGTACCTTGTCGCCGGTTGAGCCCTGAGAAAGAACATATCCCGGCCATGACGAAGGAATACCGGAAATCTCTTCTGCCGTATTGATATACATGTTATCCCCATAAAAATATCGAAGAATCTCAATTGCAGAATAACCCTGGTCGCCAAGGGTCTTCGATCCCCACTGTGTCATCCACCCTGGACAGCTAACTCTGTTTCCATCACAATATTGGGTTAAAATCGGCTGTCTCACATTTGGTCGAGACAAATAGTTTGAAAACAATTCATCAACAATCAACGAAATGTTAGTGTAGATATTTCGTTCCGGAATCCATTTGTGGTCAAAGGCCGTGGAAGATGTAATTGTAAAATCATACCCTTGGTTTCGATACCATTCCGTATAGACACGATTTAAAGTAAACGACATGATTGCAAGCACATTTGCACGAATAGTATTGGCTGGCCATGTAGCATAAATCTCACTGGAAGCCACATTTTTAATATAATCTCTATATCTCACATAATAGTTTCTTGCTGTGGTGTCATTCGGCGTTCCATCATGTACCACAATAAATTCCGGAACCACAACACGACTGAGAACAATCTCTCCCGTCTCACGAACCGGTTTGATTTCCGGCTCCGGAATCTTCGGTGGATACTCTTCATAAAGCGTATGTCCCGGAATCACAAACACTTCTTCTCCCGTTTCATCCGGCTCACTTGGATTCATGGTGATATTTTGAAGCGCCGTTTCATTTGCCAAAATCTCAGTTCCTGATATACTAATCGGCTCAAAGCCCGGTGCTGTCACATTTAAAGTGTATTCGGAATACGGTTGAATCTCATTATTTGGATTTAAGCTAAGTTCAACAGGTGGTGCATCTAATTCTATGGTCTCTGTCTGACCAGAAGAATTTGTTCGAAGTTGTTCTAAGGTTGCCTCCGGTACACCTGTATATGAGATAGAAATCGTTGCATCTGCAACCGGAAAAGATGTAATTGCCGATGTGACATTGATTTGAAGTCGTCCTGTGTCAATATTATTAGAAACATCCCTTGTGTTTCCGATGTTTCTGTTATTTCCTACATTTCTGTTATTTAGATTATTCATATTTCCGTTCATGTTGTTGTTGAAATTGCCACCGTTGTTATTCATATTGTTATTGAAATTGCTGCTGTTGTTATTCACATTGTTGTTTAGATTACTGCCACCGTTATTTAATTGGGATGCCCTCAGAATATTCATGTAGATACCTCGTCAAAAATCTGTTACTATTATTGTATGCAAGGAAGTAAGAAATGTGAGGGCATTCTGCCTTGCTGAATTACCTTGCTGGTCAGACTTGCTATTCTGGGTATAAACAGTGCATTTTCACTAGCAAATACCCATAAATACTAAAAAAGCTTGTAAAATCGAGCTTTTTATCTTGCTACTTTCTATAATAGTGCATGTCGGACACGAAAATACCCACGATTTTGAAAAATTGTGGGTATAATACTGCTTCAAACGCCATTCTATAGAAATTCATCAAGACACGCTTAGAAAAACACAGGGAATAACATAGAAAATGGGTATATAGAGCCAATTTTGCCTCCGTATACCCATTTTCCTCCTCTAATGCCACTCCACAAATAGCGTAAGCTGGCATTTCAACTCTAAAACAACCTCTTAATATCATTGAATAATACAAACGCCATCAACGCCAACAAGAGAATCATGCCGATACCATGTACCCAGCCTTCTTTTTCCGGCGAAACACGTTTGCCGCGAATTGCCTCGATAATGAGGAAAACTAATCGTCCACCGTCTAATGCCGGAAGTGGTAACAAGTTCATAACACCTAGGTTTGCAGAAATCAAGATACCGATATTCAGCATCTGCATAATTACAACAACAATACCGTAATCCTTGCTTTGCTGATAGGTTTCATCAACCACATCAACGATACCAACCGGACCGGAAAGCTGGTCCATTCCAACAGCCCCTGTCACCAGCATCTTCAAGCTTTCGATGGTGGTTGATATCCAGAACTTCACTTCATACACACCATACTGCAGTGCCGTCAAAAGATTTGCCTTCTTTAATTCACCAGGAGATGTAACACCCAATAAGTAACTTCCATCCTCATCTTGTTTTGGTGTGATTGTAACCTCATGTCTTTCTCCATCACGCTCGTACACCAAATCAACTGTCTCACCTTGATGGAACATATTGTAGTACGTAACCTCACGCCAGATGTTTATCTTTTTGTTATTCATCTTAACGATGCGGTCTCCGGCCTGCATACCTGCCTCCTCTGCCGGAAATTCTTCGATGACACCAGAAATAACTGGCTCATCATATCCCGTATATCCAACCACTATCATAGAAAAAATAAGCGCTAATATAAAGTTGAAAATCGCACCGGCTGCCACAACAGAAATTCTTGCCCAGACAGATTTGCTGTTAAAGCTTCCTTCTCCAACGTCATTTACATCATCTTCTCCCATCATACAGGAGCCACCGATTGGCAAAAGCTTCAGAGAATATCTTGTTTCACCTCTCACGAAGCTAAAAAGTCTAGGTCCCATACCGATAGAAAATTCATCCACACGTATTCCATTTATTTTTGCAAGTAAAAAGTGCCCCAATTCATGCACGAAAATAATCAGTCCAAACACAATAATTGCAAGAATGATGCCCACTCTACCACCTACCTTCTATTATTTCATATATTTCCTGCTCTGTCCTTAAGATTTCATCTACTGTCGGACATGCAATATTTTTATGAAGACTCATACAAGTTTCTATAATCTCCGGAATCTCCAAATACTTGATTTTGCGATTCAGGAACTTGCTGACCGCAAGCTCATTTGCAGCATTAAATACGGTTGGCAAAGTGCCTCCTGTCCTTCCCGCCTCCATAGCAAGTCGCAGACCATAAAATGTATCCAAATCCGGCTTTTCAAATGTCATTTGCGACAGTTTTGCAAAATCCACACGCTCTCCCGGAAGATATCTTCTCTCCGGATAATAAAGGGCATACTGAATCGGCAGCTTCATATCCGGCGTTCCAAGCTCCGCGATAATCGCACCGTCCACATACTCCACCATAGAATGAATGATGCTCTGTGGATGAACCACCACTTCAATCTGGTCAATGTCCACATCAAACAGCCATTTCGCCTCAATCACCTCAAGTCCTTTATTGACCAATGTGGAAGAATCGATAGTAATCTTTCTTCCCATCTCCCAGTTTGGATGCTTCAACGCATCCTCTACTTGAATAGAAATAAGCTCCTCCCTTGTTTTACCACGGAAAGGACCACCCGAAGCCGTCAGCAAAATCTTATGCAGCTCGCCACGTGAGCTTCCTTGCAAAGATTGAAAAATGGCACTATGCTCACTGTCCACCGGCAAAATCGCCACCTTATGCTCTGCGGCAAGTGGCATAATAATATGTCCCGCCGTTACCAAGGTTTCTTTATTGGCAAGGGCAATATTTTTCCCTGCTTTAATCGCCTCAATGGTCGGCCTGATACCAATCATTCCCACAATGGCAGTCACCAAGATTTCCGTCTCTTCCATAACAGAAATCTCTATTAATCCATCCATTCCAGAAACAATCTTTACATTGATATCTCTCACATTGTCACGCAGTTCCTTTGCCCTTTCTTCGGACCAAACTGCTACTACCCTCGGATGAAATTCACGAATTTGCTCCTCTAATAATTTAATATTATTACCGGCAGCAAGTCCTAAGACTTCTATATCGCCATTTTCTCTCACAACTTCCAAGGTCTGTGTCCCAATAGAACCTGTAGAACCTAAAATTGCTATTTTTTTCATCAGGTTAATCTCCTACAAAAACATAATTGCCATATAATAAATAATTGGCGCCGTAAAAATCACACTGTCAAATCGGTCAAGAATTCCACCATGTCCAGGAATTAAGTTCCCGTAATCTTTGATATCGTGGTTTCTCTTAATTGCCGATGCAGCCAAGTCGCCCACCATAGAAATCAATGCACCAACTGCGCAAATGATTGCGTATTGCAAAACATCTGCACTTGCGCCAGTCCAGAAACGATTCACTGCCAATGCATAAAGTACACCAAGAAGCGCTGCACCTACTACACCGCCAACGGCACCTTCAATGGATTTCTTCGGGCTAAGCTTTGGCGCCATTTTATGTTTCCCAATTAACATACCCACACAGTATGCGCAGGTATCGCTTCCCCATGAACATAAGAACACTAACCAAACAAGGAAAGCCCCTTGTTCTAACATACGAATCTGATAAACATACGAAAGCATAAATGCTACATAAAAAAGTCCGAAGAAGGCAAGCATTATCTGTTCCGAGCGATATTTCGGATAGGAGAATACATAAATAATCATAACCAAAATCAGAAATGCAATACAAAGCATGGTGACCAAATCGGCCCTGTGGAAACGAAGCAGGAAGTAATAAGCTACAGCCGCTACATATCCCGTAATTCCAAGAAGCGTACCGCTGATTTCCAATACCTTATAGATTTCTGTCATTCCAATGAAGCTAATCATTAACAAAGTTGCAAATAAAACATCTCCTCCGCTAATAATCGTTGCTAATGCAATAATCACAAGTAAAATTCCACTTAATAATCTTGTCTTAAACATTAGTTTTCTCCTTCCTTCACACCACCAAAGCGTCTGTCTCTACAATTGTAATATTCAATTGCCTTCGCCAAATCCTCTTTTGTAAAATCCGGCCATAATACATCTGTAAAATAAAACTCGCTATAGGCCAGCTGCCATAATAAATAATTGGATAATCTCTGCTCACCACTGGTTCGAATCATCAAATCAGGGTCCGGAATATCATGGGTATCCAGGTAGGTTTCAAACAAACTTTCATCTACCCGCTCCAACTCAACCTTGCCATCTACACAATCCGCAGCCATCTTCTTCATAGCACGAAGCATTTCATCTCGGCTACCGTAGTTTAATGCAATCTGGAAACAAAGTCCATCGTTATCCTTGGTTGCCTC
The DNA here is from genome assembly GCA_036307525.1 of Faecalimonas sp. GTDB lineage: Bacteria > Bacillota > Clostridia > Lachnospirales > Lachnospiraceae > Faecalimonas. Next base: position 8,246 of record JAXJXL010000017.1, on the reverse strand, counting down.
CTCCAGCTCTGCAATGCGCTTTTGAATATCCTCAGCCAAAGCAGTCTTATCGCCAATCACGCGCACACGCATCCGATTCTTTTCCGCCGTTTTCAGGCACGTCTTCATATAATTGCGAAGCAGATTCATCAAGGTGTCAACCTCGTCCTTCGGACGCTTCCAATTTTCCGTAGAAAACGCATACACTGTTAAATATTTCACACCCATTTTATAGGCATCCTCGCAAATGCGCTCCACGTTCTTACTGCCCTGCGTGTGTCCGTAGCTTCGCGGCATCCCTTTCTTTTTCGCCCAGCGACCATTCCCATCTAAAATAATCGCAATATGTTGTGGTACGTTCATGACTATCTCCTTTAAAAAAGAGTCTGTCTTGACAGACTCTTTCACTCATTCAACTATACTGTAAGAACTTCTTTTGACTTCACATCCACTGCTTTATCAATATTCGCAATGTACTTGTCTGTCAGCTTCTGTAATTCATCTTCTAAATCCTTGATTTCATCCTCTGAAACTTCTGTGCCTTTTAATTTCTTAAACGCATCGTTACCGTCACGACGAATATTTCTGATAGCAACCTTAGCTGCTTCCCCTTTTTTCTTCACGTCTTTTACGATTTCTTTTCTTCGGTCTTCTGTTAATTCAGGGAAAATCAAACGAACAACAGAACCATCATTGTTCGGATTGATTCCAATATCAGACATCAAAATCGCCTTTTCAATTTCTTTAATCAAACTCTTTTCCCACGGTTGAATCTGAATCATACGTGCTTCCGGAACGGAAATATTAGCCACCTGTTGAATCGGTGTTGGGATTCCGTAATAATCCACTGTCAATTTGTTTAACACATTTGGGTTCGCACGACCTGCACGAATCGTAGCTAACTCAGCCTCTAAGCTTGCCACTGACTTCTGCATCTTTGTATCAAATACTTGTAATCTCTCGTTCATAATAAAATCCTCCGATTATAATTTTCTAGTAACTATTCAGAGCCAACCTCGAAAACACGTTGTGTTTTCTCAGTGTGGCGTATCCGCCAAATAAAATTTTAAAAACATACTTTAAAATGCAAGCATTTTACGTCTGCTTTATAAAATTTTGCTTGGCTCTGAACAGTTACATTTTCTATCATTATACAGTTACCTTCGTGCCTGTAAATGTTCCTTTCATGGTCTCAACAATACTGTTCTTCTCATTCAAACCAAATACTAACATCGGCATCTTGTTCTCCATACAGAGAATAGATGCTGCCAAATCCACTGCCGCCAATCGCTTATCGATGGTTTCCTGAATCGAAATCTCATCATACTTTTTCGCGTCCGGATTCAGCTTCGGGTCGCTGTCATAGATACCGTCAATGGCTTTCGCAAGCAACATCGCATCTGCTTCAATCTCAATTGCACGAAGTACAGCACCTGTGTCTGTTGAAAAATAAGGATGTCCGGTTCCACCCGCAAAGAAAATAACCTTTCCTGCATTCAATGCTTCTACAGCTGCATCCTTGGAAAACAATTTCGTAAAAGCTCCACATGTGAATGGTGTGAAAATCTCTGTCTGCATTCCAACGTGTCTGAAAATATCTGACACATAAATACAGTTCATAACTGTTGCAAGCATTCCAATCTGGTCAGCCTTCGTTCTGTCAATAGTTTCGCTTGTTCTTCCACGCCAGAAGTTACCGCCACCAGTTACAATCGCAACCTGGATACCATCGTCTACTAACTCCTTCACCTGCTTCGCAACACCGATACAAGTCGCTTCATCAAAGCCTGTTTTTTTATCTCCTGCCAGTGCTTCTCCACTTAGCTTTAGTAATACTCTTTTCATAACGTTTACTCCTTATGTGTTCTTGGCTCTGCCTTATAGAGACAGTATAACATAACGCTCCTCATTTTCACACCCTATTTTTTTATTTTTCAGTTTTATTTATTGCTCTTATTCTAATTCTGTTGTATAATATCTGTAATTACATAGTAAAGGAGTGATCCCCATGATAAATTTATTAACAGGGCAAAAAGGTAGCGGCAAAACTCAGATTATGATCGAAGCTGCAAATAAAAAAGCAAAGGAATGTGACGGAAACGTAGTATTCATTAAGAATAGCCACAATGATACATATAGTTTATCTTTTGATATCAGAGCAATCGTTATGGCTGATTATCCTTCTATCCGTGGCATTAGCGAATATACAGGATTTATCTATGGTATGCTTAGTGCTAACAGTGATATCCAAGTAATTTTTATTGATGGTATTTTGAAACAACAAGGTGTTTCCCTTGATGTAATCCCAAGCTTTATCGATACTCTTGACAGTATCTCAAAAGCACACAACGTTGACTTCTACGTAAGCCTTAGCGCAAGCAAAGAAGATTTAGCAAGTGTTGACGCTGAAAAATGTAATTTCTTAAATTAATTATAATAGAATACGGACATAAAAATGGATGGGAACTTAACTCCCATCCATTTTTTTAATAAGAGATTACAACATTTCTTATTAAACTCTTTATTCATCTACTTCACGCTAGTTACAACATTGGTCTTCTCGCCAATCTTATACTCCAGCGAAATCTCCTGACCAACCTCGTATTTAATGATGTCAATAAATTCTACCACAGAAATGTCAAAAATATCATCTGAACCTTCAAGCATCATAAAGTAATGTGAATCACCATCCACTACACCCTGTGCAATCTTGGTAATCCTTCCGGTGATAGTACCGGATTCACGTGTATCCTCTTCAATCTGAAGCCCTTCCTTCAAAAGAAGTTTATGGTATTCTTCCTCACATTCGCTGACCGTATCACCAATTCCTACCACTTGGTATTTCTGCACATTTACCATGGCATACTTCTTCACAAGCCCTGCAGCATCCTTCAGACAAATGAAATATGTCGGCTCACCGCCAATATTTAAGAGCAATGGGAAAGTCGCCTCGTACGCCAGGTTCTGTACCTGACCCTCCGCTGAATCCATGGCAGAATACTCTTCCGCACCTGCAATCTCATAGAACTTCGTTTCCATGGTACGCTGATTCATAAGCACGAATCCCACATTTGATTCATCACTATTCACAGAGGTAACGCCTGTGTAAACCCATACATCATCATCGATAGCCAGATAGTTATAACCTTCTGTAGTAACCAGACAATCCTTCTGCCCTAATACACTATTGATGAATCCATGTTTCAAGGTACCATAATAATTATAAAGTTCAATCAGCAGTTCAGCTGAATAAGCCTTATCAATCCAAGACGGTACATCTTCAATCGCATAGTCCACCGTTTCCCCGGTGATGGCATTACAAAGAACCACGCGCCCTACTGTCTCACCGCCAAACAAGCCGATGTTAAACTTCTTAACCGGACATACCCAGTATGGAACACCTTCCTCGTCAATCTCAAAACTCAGTTCATTAAAAATATACGTTGGATAATTAAAACGCAAATGTCTGTAAATATTGCGATTGAAATATTCAGATGTTGAATATTTAATACCCTCTTTTAACTTCACAAGCTCTGTGGTCTGTGTCGCCATATCAATGGTAATATACGCCGGAATCCCTTCCGAACGATTGGTCAGCCATTTGATTACATTCGCATAACGCAGCGGCGATACTCGCACCGGCTTATCCTTGTAATTGATTTGGCTGTAAATGTTATCTACTTCAAATTGAGAAGCCATATCAATCATGCTACCCATCTTACGATTTCCAAGAAGAGCTGCCGAATTCTTATCCAATAACGGAATCTGGTCATAGGACAGTTCCTCGATATCCTTGGTAAACTCACCATTTTTTACTGTTAAAAGCTTCTGATATTTCCTTGCATTGATAATCGGCGATGACAACAATGCCCCAATCAAATAAACTGCAATCACCGCAATCAGAAGCCCGCCCAACACCTTTACCACTTTGGATTGTTTAATCTCAAACGCACCAAATCGTTTGCGGAAAATATAAAGAGCCCCAATAAATACAATCAATATCATAATAAAGAACCAAAATCCGGCTGCATGGATATTGATTGCCGGCAATGTTACATAATAATAAATTCCTGCAAAAAGAAGTGCAAGTATTGTTCCTATTGCCTTAATTTTAAAATTCTTCATAGCTACCTCCTAAAATTTCTTTCTCCATAAATTTGGAGAAAATAATACCAAGCACGGGAAAATTTCCAATCTTCCAATCAACATATTCATGCAGAATATGATTTTTGAAAAATCAGAAAATGCCGAAAAGTTTTCAATCGGTCCAACCGCCGCGATTCCCGGCCCGACGTTATTCATTGTAGTAAGCACCCCACTAAATGTGGTTGCGAAATCAAAATTATTCAATGAGATTAATAATACTGATACCATAAATATTGCAATATAGCAAATAAAATATACATAAACTCCCTGCAGTGTTTCATCTTTTACCTTCTTTCCATTGACCTTTACAATTGCAACGGATTTCGGATGAAGCAAACGCTTCAGCTCACGCTTCACGCTCTTAAGCAGAATCAAGACACGAGACACCTTCATACCGCCTCCGGTTGAACCCGCACAGGCACCAAATACCATCAATCCCAAGAGAATACATTGCGAAAACATCGGCCACAGATTGAAATCTGCGGTCACAAATCCGGTTGTCGTAATAATAGATGCCACCTGAAATACTGCATATCGAAATGCCTTTAACGGTTTCTCATAAATGCTCAGTATATTGATTGTAATCAACAAGGTTGCTCCCAGAATCACACCCAGGTATGCTCTTACTTCCTCATTTTTAAACACATCTTTTACCTTCTTTAACAGCAAAAGATAATACATGTTAAAGTTGATTCCGAATAGAATCATAAAAACAGTGATTACACCGTCAATATATGCGCTGTCGTAGAAAGCAACACTGCTATTACGACTGCTAAAGCCTCCCGTACCAGCCGTACTGAAGGAATGGATAATACTGTCATACAGATTCATCCCGCCTGCAAGCAGGAAGATAACCTCTGCCAATGTCAGTACAAAATACATACTATATAAAATCTTTGCTGTATCCCTTGCCTTCGGAACAAGCTTATCCGTTTCCGGTCCCGGAACCTCTGCACGCATCAGATGCATGGAATTCTTATCCTCCAAAGAGACAATTACCATTACAAATACGAGCACGCCCATGCCGCCAATCCAGTGGGTCAGGCATCGCCAAAAGTTCATTCCTTTGGACATCGCCTCAATATCTGTCAATATAGTGGAACCGGTCGTTGTAAATCCGGACACAGTTTCAAAAACAGCATCTACATAAGACGGAATCTCTCCCGAAATATAAAATGGCAGTGCACCAAACACGGACCATAAAATCCAAGCACATGCAATGATAATAAATCCATCTTTGCCGTAAATGGTGGAATCCTCAGGTTTCTTTCTTCCTAAAAGCACATACAACAGCACAAGAATTGCACTGGTAAGAATGAAGGCCTTCCACCCTTCTTCCCCATATATCACAGACACTAGCGCCGGTATCAAAAGAACCAATGCTTCTACTCCAAGCATTCTTCCCAAAATATAAGTCGTCATTCTTCTGTTCATAACTGCCCTCTATTCCAAGATGTCTGTAATATCTTGTATCTTCTTTGATTTCGTTATCACAACTACAGTATCCCCAACCTGAATGCTGTCACTACCACTTGGGATAATCATCTGACGCTTCCGTCCGATACACGCAATCAGATTATTTGGTTTCGTTCTTAAATCCTTCAGCGCAATATTCGTATACTTAGTTTCTTCTTTTATCACAAATTCCAAGGCTTCCACACGGTCATCTACCAAACGGTACATGGACTCAATGTTCGCACTGCTCAAAGAATTTTGTCTTGCACGAACATAACTGAAAATCGCATCTACCGTTGCATTCTTTGAAGAAACAATACTGTCGATACCAAGACCTTCCACCATCTGCGCTCTGGAATCCTCATTTACTTTTGCAATGATTTTTTGCACACCCTGCTTGTTTGCAAATAAGCCCATGATAATATTTTCTTCATCCACACCGGTAAGGGCAACCAAAGCATCCGCCTCACGAACACCCTCTTCAATCAGCAAATCGTGGTCTGTTGCATCACCTTGAATCACCGTCACCTTCGGAAGTTCTTCACATAATTCCTCGCATCTTTCGTGGCAGTGCTCGATAATCTTCACATCCATGCCCATCGAGCATAGCTTCTTTGCAAGATAGAATCCAACACGTCCGCCACCACATATCAATACATTGCGTACGCGACGCTTACGGTTCCCCAGTCTGCTGAAAAACTGCTCAATCTCTCGATGTGTAGCCGCAATGTGAAGCTTGTCCCCTTCTTCAATCACGAATTCACCATCTGGGATAAACACTTCACTTCCTCTTTGGATTGCACAAATCAATATCTTAATCTGGAATTTGGTATAAATGTCCGCCAGCTTATAGCCGATAACAGGATTACCTTCGCGCACTGGAAATTCCACCAATTCCAATCGCCCTTTTACAAAGGTCTCTACCTTGCTTGCATCCGGGAAAATAAGATTCCTTGCGATTTCATTTGCAACTGCAAACTCTGGATTAATCACCATACTAAGATGCAAATCCTCTTTTAATAGGTCTATCTGATGATAATACAACGGGTTACGCACTCTGGCAATGGTATGCTTCGCTCCCAGTCTCTTTGCAACCAGACAACTCAGCATATTTAGCTCATCCGTCGATGCACATGCAATAACAAGGTCTGCCTCCGGCACACCTGCTTCCGCCTGCACTTCCACACTCACACCGTCTCCCGCGAAACAGTTGATATCCAGATTGTTGATAGCTTCCTTTAATTTTTCTTCATTATTGTCAATTAAAACGACGTCATAGTTGTCTACTGACAAATGCTCTGCCAGCTTATAGCCCACTTTTCCGTCACCGATAATTACAATCTTCATTTTTCTTTCCTCGTATATTATTGTAATGATTCAGAGCCTAACGTGTTTTCGAGGTTGGCTCCGAATAGTTATAATATAACACTTTCATTTCAAATATACAAGTAGGGCATATCAAGTTGATATGCCCTAATCTCTTTGCGAACGTCGTTCGCTTATTCTTCATTTGCGCGTTTTGCAATTTCTTTTTCCTGTACATCAGATGGCGCTTGCTCATAGCGAACAAATTCATATGCATATGTTCCTCTACCACCTGTCATAGAACGAAGTACTGTACAGTATCCGAATACACCTGTCATCGGAATATCCGCTTCGATAATCTGATTGCCACCTGCGATTGGTGTCATACCAAGCACGCGACCACGACGTTTGTTCAAATCACCCATTACATCGCCGGTGAATTCATCCGGAACTGTAACCTTAATATTTGCAATTGGTTCCAAAAGCACCGGACTTGCTTCCATGAAACCTTTCTTAAATGCCTGAACTGTTGCCGTCTTAAATGCCATTTCTGAAGAGTCTACCGGATGGTAAGAGCCATCGTATAATACGGCTTTCACACCCACTACAGGATAGCCTGCCAAAGGCCCCTTCACAACAGATTCTTGTAAACCTTTTTCTACTGCCGGGAAGTAGTTCTTCGGAACTGCTCCACCAACTACGATTTGTTCAAATACGAATGGTGTTTCCAAATCGCCGGAAGGTTCAAATGTCATCTTAACGTGTCCATATTGTCCATGTCCACCAGACTGTTTCTTATATTTTGTATCCACATCGGATTTCTTACGCAAGGTTTCGCGGAAAGCAACCTTTGGAGTTTCCAAAACAACATCTACTTTGTAGCGGCTAGCCAATTTACTCACTACGATTTCCAGATGTTGGTCACCCATACCGTAAATCAATGTCTGACGGTTTTCACTGTCATTTACCACTTTGAGTGTCACGTCTTCTGCCATCATTTTCGCAAGGGCTTGAGAAACCTTATCTTCATCACCTTTTGTTTTAACCACATATTTCATATATGTATATGGTACAGAATACTCTGTCTTACCAAACAATACTTGTGTATTCTTTGTAGAAAGCGTATCGCCTGTCTTTGCTGCAGTCAACTTCGCAACCGCACCGATATCACCTGCGTGAAGCTCAGATACTTCTACTGGTTTATTACCAATCATGGTATATAATTTACCAAGCTTTTCTTCTGTATCTGCATCTGTATTGTAAAGCACATCATCGCCCTTTAATACACCAGAGCAAACCTTGATAAATGAGTACTTACCGATGAATGGGTCAACCATTGTCTTAAATACATATGCACTCTT
>JAXJXL010000016.1:0-17116 GCA_036307525.1 Faecalimonas sp. | reverse complement strand
GAACGTGAAGAAGTTGCGAAAGTAACTGGAACAAACAAGGACGACAGTCTTGCACGTACTCCAAAGAAACGTGAGGATAAGAAAGTGTATCCAAATGATCCATGTCCGTGCGGAAGTGGGAAGAAATACAAACAATGTTGTGGTAGAAAATAAGTAAAAGAGGTGAGAACGTGGTTGAATTAGATCAGTTTAAAAGTGTTTTAAACTCATACGAAGAGCCATTGAAGGAATTGAGGGATTCACTTTGACCTGCCGGGCAAAGAAAAACTGGTAGAAGAGCTGGAACAGAAAATCGCAGAGCCAAGCTTTTGGGATGATGCGGAGAACTCCCAGCATGTCATGAAAGAGTTGAAAAATCTCAAGGATTTTATTGAGAAAATAGAAGGTTTAACAACAGGTTACGAAGACATTTACACATTGATTGAAATGGCTTATGAGGAAAATGATGAGAGTCTGATTGCAGAGATTGCAGAGGAACTTCAAACGTTTGAGGAGACCTTTGAGGAAATGCGTATACAGACCTTGCTTTCCGGTGAATACGATAAGGACAATGCCATTGTTACGCTGCATGCAGGTGCCGGCGGGACTGAGTCCTGTGACTGGGCAAGCATGCTGTACCGTATGTACAGCCGCTGGGCAGAACGTAAAGGCTTTTCCGTAGAAGTATTAGATTTCTTGGATGGCGATGTAGCCGGAATCAAGGCAATCACCTTCCAGGTAAACGGGGAAAATGCATACGGCTATTTGAAGTCGGAAAAAGGCGTGCATCGTCTGGTGCGAATCTCGCCGTTTAATGCGGCAGGAAAAAGACAAACGTCTTTTGCGTCTTGTGATGTTGTGCCGGATATTGAGGATGAGATTGACATTGAAATCAATGATGATGATTTGCGCATCGACACCTACCGTGCAAGCGGTGCGGGTGGTCAGCACATTAACAAAACATCTTCGGCCATTCGAATTACCCACCTTCCAACAGGAATTGTGGTGCAATGTCAGAATGAACGTTCTCAGCACAGTAATAAAGATAAAGCAATGCAGATGTTAAAGGCAAAGTTATATTTGCTGAAGGAGCAGGAACAGGCGGACAAGGTTTCTGACATTCGAGGAGAAATCAAGGAAATTGGATTTGGAAACCAGATTCGTTCGTATGTCATGCAACCATACACGCTGGTAAAGGACCATAGAACCAATGCAGAAAGTGGTAACGTAGGAAGTGTGCTTGACGGTAACATCGATTTGTTTATGAATGCCTATTTAAAGGAACAAAACAGGGAGGAAACCATATGATAAAGATAGCAGTATTAGGATACGGAACAGTAGGGTCCGGTGTGGCAGAAGTCATTTGGACAAACCAAGAAATTATTAATAAACGTGTAGGTGAGGAACTGGAAATCAAATATATTCTTGATTTGAGAGAGTTCCCGGGAACACCGGCTGAACATTTAATCGTGCACGATTTTGAGCAAATCGTGAATGATGAAGAAGTGAAAATCGTAGTGGAAGTAATGGGTGGCATTGAGCCAGCTTATACATTTGTAAAGAAAAGCTTACTTGCAGGAAAGAGTGTGGTAACTTCCAATAAGGCCCTTGTTGCAAAGCATGGTGCAGAGTTGCTTGCAATTGCTAAAGAAAGCAATATTAACTTCCTATATGAAGCGAGTGTTGGCGGCGGTATTCCGATTATCCGTCCACTTACAACATCCCTTACAGGAGATGTGATTGAAGAAATTACAGGTATTTTAAATGGTACAACCAACTACATGATGAGTAAGATGTATCACGAAAATGCAGATTATGATGCGGTTCTTAAAGAAGCGCAGGCAATGGGATATGCAGAGCGCGACCCAAGTGCTGATGTGGAAGGTCATGATGCATGTAGAAAGATTGCGATTCTTTCTTCTATTATTTCCGGAAAATTAGTGGATTTTGAAGATATTTACACAGAAGGTATTACCAATATTTCCCAGACAGATATCCAATATGCCAAGGCATTGGAAATGAAGATTAAGCTTTTGGCTTCCTGCACCCGTGATGGGGACAAGCTTTGTGCAATTGTTGCACCACACTTGGTTTCACCGGAACATCCGCTGTACAATATTGAGGATGTATTCAACTCTATTTTCGTAAAAGGAAATATGTTGGGTGATTCCATGTTCTACGGAAGCGGCGCAGGAAAGCTTCCAACCGCAAGTGCTGTTGTTGGTGATATCGTGGACGCCGCAAAGAATCCGGACCGTAGTGTGATGGCAACATGGGATGCAGAAAAATTGGAATTGGAAGACAAGGCAGATACAATCAAGAAATACTTTGTACGTATCAAAGGGGCTGTGGCTGATTTGAAGGCGCAGTTGGAGACAGCATTTGGCCCAATTACAGTTGTAACATTGGGAGATGAAAACGAGGAATTTGGTTTCGTGACAGGGGAAATGAGTGAGGGTGCTTATGAGCAAGAAGCAGCGAAATTCCCACAAATTTGTCAGATGATTCGTGTAAAATAGTAACTTAAGGACGTGAAGACGTGAAATATATCATTGTATTAGGAGATGGAATGGCAGATGAGCCATTGGAGGTCATCGGAAATAAAACACCATTGGACGTGGCAAATAAGCCGGGGATGGACAGATTAGCAAAACAGGGAGAGGTTGGTCTTACCTGCATGGTGCCGGAAGGCATGGCACCAGGCAGTGATACGGCCAACTTGTCTGTGATGGGGTACGACCCAAAGATTTATTATACCGGTCGTTCGCCGCTGGAGGCCCTTAGTATCGGAGTGGATATGGAGCCGGCTGACGTGTCCCTTAGATGTAATATTGTAACCTTATCAGAAGAAGAGGAATGTTATGAGGACAAAAAGGTAATCGACCATAGCTCCAGTGAAATCTCAACAGAGGATGCAGCAGTTCTTTTGGATGCATTAAAAGAAGGGCTTCAAAGAGACGGGTACGAGTTCTATGTGGGAACTAGTTACCGTCATCTTTTGGTATGGAAAAATGGGAAGGTTGTGGAACTGACACCACCTCATGACATTTTGACACAGCGTATTGGAGATTATCTTCCGCAGGATGAAGTACTTCGTGACATGATGAAGAAAAGCTATGACATTCTGGTGAACCATCCAATCAATGTGAAGCGAAAAGAAATGGGACTTAATCCTGCAAACTCCGCTTGGTTCTGGGGCGCAGGTACCAGACCGGCACTACAGTCATTTGCAGAAAAGACCGGCAAACGTGGGGCTATGATTTCCGCAGTCGATTTGCTAAAAGGAATTGCTGTGGGAAGTGGCATGGATAATATTATCGTGGAAGGTGCCAATGGCGGATTACATACCAATTACACCGGAAAAATGCAGGCGGCAGCAGATGCACTTTTAAAAGACAATTATGATTTTGTATATATCCATGTGGAAGCGCCGGACGAAATGGGACATCAAGGGCTTGTGAAAGAAAAGGTACAGGCCATTGAAAATATTGATAAGTTTATTGTTGAGCCACTCATCGAGCAGATGAATGCCTCCGGGGAAGAGTACCGCATATTAATTTTGCCGGACCATCCGACACCAATACGGATTCGTACTCATTCCAATGGACCAATCCCGTATTTGCTGTATGACAGCACCAAGCAATTGGGAAGCAATGCAGCCTATAATGAAACTGCGGGAAACATAAGTGGAATTGTGAGAGAAGATGGATATCAACTGATAGATGTGTTATTTAACAGCTAGGAGAAAACGATGTTAATTGTAAAGAAATTTGGCGGCAGCTCCGTTGCAAACAAGGAACGCATTTTCAATGTTGCAAGACGCTGCGTAGAGGATTATAAAAAAGGACATGATGTTGTGGTTGTATTGTCGGCGATGGGCGATACAACAGATGAACTTTTGGCGATGGCAAGGGATATCAATCCGAATGCCTCCAAGAGAGAATTGGATATGCTTCTGACAACAGGAGAGCAGGTTTCTGTATCTCTTATGGCAATGGCAATGCAAGCGATGGATGTTTCTGCGGTTTCTTTGAATGCATTCCAGGTGAGTATGAACTGCACCTCCCGTTACGGAAATGCAAGATTCAAACGCATTGATTCGGAACGTATTATGAACGAACTGGATGCCAGAAAACTGGTGATTGTAACAGGTTTTCAAGGGGTCAATAAACATGGGGACTACGCGACATTAGGACGCGGTGGTTCTGATACTACGGCGGTTGCTTTGGCAGCAGCACTCCATGCGGATAAATGTGAGATTTACACCGACGTAGACGGTGTGTTTACAGCAGACCCACGTGTGGTGCCAGATGCAAGAAAACTGGATGAAATCACATATGATGAGATGCTGGAGCTTGCTACATCAGGTGCAAAGGTGCTTCACAATCGTTCAGTAGAAATGGCAAAAAAATATGGCGTAGAGTTAGTGGTTCGTTCCAGTCTGAATGAGACGGAAGGAACGGTTGTCAAGGAGGTAGTAAAGATGGAAAAAATGTTAATTACCGGTGTAGCATCAGATAAGAATACAGCAAGAATCTCAGTGCTTGGGGTAGAGGATAAGCCGGGTGTGGCATTTAAAGTATTCCATAGATTGGCGAAGAATAATATTAATATTGATATTATTTTGCAATCTGTTGGCCGCGATGGCTCAAAGGATATTTCCTTTACCGTTGCCCAGGATGATTTGGAAGATGCATTAAAGGTGTTAGAAGAAAATAAAGAAGCACTAACCATTAAGGAAATCAAGCATAACGCAAATGTGGCGAAGGTTGCAATTGTCGGTGCAGGTATGATGAGTAATCCGGGTGTTGCTTCGCAGATGTTTGAAGCGCTATTTAACTCAGGCATTAATATCAATATGATTTCCACTTCAGAAATTCGTATTACGGTGCTTATCGACGAAAAAGATGTGGACCGCGCAACAAGAGCGATTCATGAGAAGTTTGCGCTGGGAGAAGTGTAGGATAGGGAAAATGTAATGGCGGTGGTTCATATGCATGGCTATAATATACGTGAAATTGAAAAGAAAGACAACGCAGGCGTGGAAAGTTTGATTCGAACCTGTCTAATTGAATTCGGTGGTGATAGAGAAGGTACTGCCTGGTGTGACCCAGATTTGGGAAGATTTTCCGAAATCTATAATAAACCGGGACATAAGTATTGGGTTGCAGAAAATGAAGAAGGTCAGATTGTAGGCGGCGCAGGAATTGGAGGGCTCACTCCGGAAGTGTGCGAACTTCAGAAAATGTATTGTCTGAAAGAGGCGAGGGGCACAGGTGTTGCGCATGAGTTGATGAAACTGTGCTTGGAGTATGCAAAGCAGTATTACAAGAAGTGCTATTTGGAAACCTTTAGTAATATGATTGCAGCCAACAAATTTTATGGAAAGTATGAGTTCCAAAAGTTAGACAAACCGTTCTTGGAAACGGTGCACTTCGGCTGTGACGTGTGGTATATAAAGGATTTATAAGAGAAATAAGTAACGGCGGTGGTTCACATGTGAGCCATCGCTTTTTTAGTGAATTTGATTTTGGGTTGATAGGACTTTACACCACAAAAACAAGTCCTTATAATAATGCTATATACTTGAAGTAGGAGAATTAATGTGGCAGCAACAATTAAAGATATTGCAAAAAAGACAGGCTTAGGCCTGGCGACGATTTCGTCTTATTTGAATGGCGGAAACGTGAGAGAAAAGAATCGAATATTGATAGAAGAGGCCATTTGTGAATTGCATTTTGAAGTAAATGAAATTGCGCGTGGCTTAAAAACCAACCGTACAAGGTTAATTGGGATTATTATACCGGAGTTAAACAACCCGTTTTTTGCGGAGGTTGTTGCAGAGATGGAAGATATTCTGCGAAACCACGGGTATGCAACCATGATCTGTGATTGCCGTACAGATGAGAAACGGGAAGCAGAGGCCATTGAATTCCTAAAGAAACGCCGAGTGGATGGAGTGATATCCATGCCGGTTGCACAAAATGGGACTTATTTTCATGAGTTGCAGGACACCGGGATTCCTGTGGTTACAGTTGACCGCAAGCTGAAGGATTTGAATTGCGATTGTGTACTTGTAGACAACCGTGGCGGAACGAAAGAAGCGGTGGAGCGATTTATCCAGGCAGGACATAAGCGGATTGGTATCATTACAGGAAAAAACGACGTGTACACTACAAAAGAGCGTTTGCTGGGATATTATGATGCACTGGAAGATGCAGGTATAGCCCGGGACGACCGCCTGATTGCAAATGGGCAATTTACCATTAGAGGCGGGGCAAGTGCGCTTAAAGAATTGGTGGAGAATAATGCCGATATGACTGCCGTGTATGTGTGCAACTACGAAATGATGGTGGGAGCCATGATTGAGATTAATGAATTGGGTCTTCGCATTCCGGAACAATTGTCGTTGATTGGTTTTGATAACATGGAATTTGCAAAGGCATGTGTACCGAGACTGAGTATTGTTACACAGCCTACGAAGGAGATTGCCATGGAAGCGGCAAAGTGTATGCTTGACAGAGTGGAACATGGTAAACATGAGGAGGCTCATACAATCAGTCTGCCAACCGGATTCATGGAAGGTAAATCCATTCGATTATTGGAGAAATAGAAAGCAATTTAATCTTGGAATTGACAATTGAATACAGGTATTATAAAATTATTTTAGTAGAAAACCGAAACGTTTCGGTTTTAATAAAAGGAGGCAACATATGAAACGTTCAGAGATTAACAAAGCATTAAAAGAATTAGAGGCAATGTGTGAAAAATATCATTGCTATTTACCGCCATTCTGTCACTTTACACCGGAGGAATGGCAGAACATCGGTCATGAATATGACGAAGTGCGTGACTGCATGCTTGGCTGGGATATTACAGATTACGGCATGAATGACTTCGATAAGTTTGGGTTCTCACTGATTACCATTCGTAACGGGAATCGCGCAATGGAGGACAAATATCCGAAGGTTTATGCAGAGAAACTTCTATACTTGAAAGAAGGACAGTATGCGCCAAATCATTTCCACTGGTATAAAACAGAGGATATCATCAACCGAGGTGGCGGAAATGTTTTGATTCGCGTATACAATTCTTTGGAAAATGAAGAGATTGATTATGAATCAGACGTAACAGTACATACAGATGGTAGAACTTACACAGTTCCGGCAGGTACTCAGATTCGTTTGACACCGGGAGAAAGTATTCATGTACAGCAATTTTTGTATCATGATTTTGCAGTAGAGGAAGGTACAGGTCCGGTACTTTTGGGTGAAGTAAGTCAGTGCAACGATGATAATACAGATAACCGTTTCAATCCACCGGTTGGAAGATTCCCGGAGATAGAAGAAGATGAAGCACCATATCGTTTGCTTTGCAACGAATATCCGGTGGCAAAATAGGAAATGAGGTATCTGTAATGGAAAAGAAATTTGACATTTTAACACTAGGTGAGCTTTTAATTGATTTTACCCATAATGGTGTTAGCAGTCAGGGCAACGGTCTTTTTGAGGCTAACCCGGGCGGAGCAGTCTGCAACGTGCTTGCCATGATGAATAAGCTGGGACATAGTGCAGCTTACATGGGTAAGGTGGGAGATGACATTTTTGGACATCTTTTAAAGAAGACTTTGGAAGAGGTTTCTATTAATACAGAATGTATGCTGATGGATAAGGATGCCCGCACAACTCTTGCATTTGTTGCAAATGATGAAACGGGAGACAGAAGTTTTTCCTTCTACCGCAATCCAGGGGCAGATATGATGTTTACGGCAGATGAGGTAGATGAAGAAGCCATTGCTGCTTCGCGCATGTTCCATTTTGGAACACTCTCTATGACACATGATGGTGTGAGAGAAGCAACCAAGAAGGCACTCGACATTGCAAAGAAGAACGGGGTAATGATTTCCTTTGACCCGAATCTTCGCGAATCCTTGTGGGATTCTTTGGATACCGCAAAGGAGCAGTTCGCTTATGGTATGCAGTATTGTGACGTGTTGAAGATATCGGATAATGAAATCCAATGGTTTACCGGAAAAGAGGATTATGAGGAAGGTGTAAAGACCTTGCAGGATACCTATCACATTCCACTTATTTTCTTGTCACTTGGAAGAGACGGTAGCCGTGCATATTATAAGGATATGAAGGTTGAGATCCCTGCATTTGTACAGGAGAACACCATTGAAACAACGGGAGCAGGAGACACGTTTTTCGGAAGCGCGTTGCATTTTGTTCTTGAAAAAGGACTGGAGAATCTGAGTGAGGATGATTTAAAGGAGATGCTGACATTTGCTAATGCCGCAGCTTCTATTATCACAACGAGAAAGGGTGCGCTGAAAGTGATGCCATCTAGGGCAGAAGTTGAAGCTCTAATAAACAAATAATAGCGTGTCAGACAAATGAGAAACTGTCGCATTCTCGAATTTCATTCGGGAGCGCGACAGTTTTTTACCTTACAGGAAACCAACAGCTATTTGTTGTTACATCCACAATCAGCAGACATATCAAACTCAGGGTTAAATGCATAGAAGTTTTTGCTGTCTAAGTTATCTTGAACGATTCGGAGGCTTTCACCAAATCTTTGATAGTGTACTACTTCGCGGGCACGAAGGAAACGAATCGGGTCAGCAATTTCAGGGTCTTTTATGAGCCTGAGAATATTGTCATAGGTAGTGCGGGCTTTTTGTTCCGCAGCCATGTCTTCGTGAAGGTCTGTAATCGGGTCACCTTTGGATTGGAAATAAGTTGCTGTCCAAGGAGTTCCGCCGGCTGACTGTGGCCACAATGCTAAGGTATGGTCTACATAGTATTTGTCAAATCCGGCTTTTTGGATTTCTTCTATAGACAAGTCTTTGGTCAATTGATAAATGATAGAACTAACGATTTCCATATGCGCGAGTTCTTCCGTTCCGATGTCTGTCAGGATACCGGTTACTTCTTTATAAGGCATGGTGTAGCGTTGAGATAAATATCTCATGGAAGCAGCCAATTCTCCGTCAGGACCGCCGAACTGACTCATAATTACTTGCGCTAATTTCGCATTTGTCTGTGTGATTTTCACAGGGTATTGCAAACGTTTTTCATAAATCCACATAAACTAACATCCTCCTTCCTGCCATGGCCATGGCTCATTAATCCAATTCCATCTGTCACTACAAGACTCTACCGTAGTATCAACTGTGAGTGGGCCGTAATATTTTGCATATTCCTCCATAGCATGATTGCGGAGCTTGCTATATTCATGGAAATATGCGAGGGCTTCTTGGTTGGCAGGATGTGTGTCAAGAAACAGTTTTACGTCATCTACTGCGAAACTAACAACATTAATCCATTGTAATAAATCTTTTCTACATGGTTTATTTGTCATCGTTTCATTCCTCCTTTTCCTAAAAATGGGAGATTCAGTTCTTTGAAAATGGTTCCACAATGAAAACCTTTTTCAGTATCGTAAAGGTCTCGCCAGGTTTGCCATGGTACATATGCCATTGCCAGGGATTTGTCACCGTAGATGTCTCGTTTAGCCATGCAACAATCATCCGTGCGAGGTGCGTTCATACATGTATCGTCTGTGCGTGGATGGTTCATGCAAGAAGGCTGTGAATGACGATAGTTGTTGTAAGGCATAGCGTTGCTTCTATAATTTTGCATACAGATTCTTCCTTTCTTAAAATATTTCTAATTTAATGTATGATTTTTCTAGAAAACTGTTCCTTACTGGTTGTTTTTCATATAATTTCTCGTTATAATTGGGAGTATGAGTATAGGGAAATTCATTTGATAGGGGAGAAAAAAGTGGGAAAGAAGAGACGATATTTTGATTACAGTCTGCTTACCATTGTTATATTTCTGGTATGCTTTGGTTTGGTAATGCTTTATAGTACAAGCTCCTATAGTGCGCAGATTGATTTCAAGGGTAATAGTATGTATTACGTGATAAGGCAAGGGATTTTCAGCATTGTCGGTTTTGCCTTAATGTTATGGGTCTCCAAATGGGATTATCACATTTTTTCCAAGTTGGCATGGCTGGCATATTGGGGTGCCTTTGGGTTGATGGCGTTAGTAAGATTCACTCCGCTTGGGGTGGAAATCAACCATGCAAGAAGATGGCTTCGAATGCCATTCGGGTTTACGATTCAACCATCTGAGTTGGCGAAGATTGCTGTGGTTGTACTGATTCCGTTTTTGATATGCAAAGTTGGAAAACAATTTAGAAATCTAAAGGTTATGGGCAAAATATTTCTATGGGGCGCAGCCATTGCAGGAGGCGTATATATTTTGACAGATAATTTGAGTACAGCGATTATCGTATTAGGAATCGTATGTGTGATGATTTTTGTGGCCCATAAAAAAACTGCAATCTGGCTTGCATTAGCCGGTGGAGGGTTGACGGCAATTGGAATCGGTGTCTGGATACTGGATGCTGTGATGGATACCAGTGAATCTTTTCGTTTGAGAAGAATTTTGGTTTGGCTGCATCCGGAGGAATATTTGGCGGATGGCGGTTTCCAGGTAATGCAGGGACTCTATGCAATAGGTTCCGGTGGGTTCTTTGGAAAGGGTTTAGGAAATAGTGCACAGAAGATGGTGATTCCGGAAGCACAGAACGATATGATTTTGGCGGTAATCTGTGAAGAACTTGGTGTGTTTGGTGCAATTGTTCTCTTAACTATGTTCGGAATTTTGTTGTACCGGTTAATGTTTATCGCGCAAAATGCGCCGGATATGTATGGTTCACTTATGGTGACCGGCATCTTTGCACATATTGCACTGCAGGTAGTTTTAAATGTAGCGGTTGTTCTTAATGTGATTCCAACCACGGGTATTACGTTACCGTTTATCAGTTATGGGGGAACGTCAATGGTATTTTTATTGGCGGAAATGGGAATTGCACTTAGTGTGTCAAACAGAATAGAGTTTGACGAATAAGAAGAAAAGTGATATAATCATTTTATTATAGGTAATTGGAGGACTAGTTCGAAATGAGTCAGGCAAAAGTTGAAAAATATAAGGAACAGAAAGCAAATCGTAAGCAGACGATGAAAAAAGAAAAACTTCAGAGAATCGTGAAAAATAGTATTGCAGCAGTTGTGGTTGTAGCAGCTCTTGGTTGGGTAGGTTATTCAGGAGTTACATCTATTATTGACAGCATTCCACGTGAGGAAGTTAAGGTTGATTACAATGCGATTAGCAATTATGAATCAGCACTCGCAGCAGTAGAAGAAGCAAAATAATTTATGAATTTGAAGAATTACGGTGTATTGGCATGAAAATGCTAAGTACACCGTATTTTTTTGTCTCAAAGTCATTCAAATATATAGTTGTTACGGTGCAAATCAGCATAATGCGAAACACCACTGTAAATAATCGGATTTTTCTTTAGAAAAATTAAAAAAACCTCTTGAAATTCATGAAAAAGTGGTATAGAATGAATTCAAGTGGTGAAAAGTGGTGAATAGTGGTAGAAAATGGGGCGAAAGTGGCAGGCCCATTTCGAAAAGAGGTGAGTTCATTGTTAACAGGAGAATTTAATCATAGTATCGATCCAAAGGGGAGATTAATTATCCCTTCCAAATTTCGTGATATTCTTGGGGAAGAATTCGTAATCACGAAAGGTCTCGATGGATGTTTATTTCTATATCCGAACAATGAATGGAAAATCTTTGAGGAAAAGCTAAGAACCTTACCGCTGACTAATAAAAACGCCAGAACATTTACACGTTTCTTTTTAGGAAGTGCAGTGGACGGCGGCCTTGATAAACAAGGTAGAGTTTTAATTTCTTCAGCCCTTAGAGAATTTGCCGGACTTGAAAAAGAAGTCGTTCTAGTAGGGGTGCTAGACCGAGTGGAAATTTGGGACAAGGCAAAATGGGATGATAATAATGCTGTTGTGGAAGACAACATGGATGATATCGCAAGTCAGATGGAAGAATTAGGACTAGGAATATAATTCTTTCGCTACATGGAGGTATTTATGGTATTTAAGCATACATCAGTGTTATTAGAAGAAACCGTAGATGGTCTGAACATCAAGCCAGACGGCATCTACGTAGATGGAACGCTTGGTGGAGGCGGACATGCATATGAAGTGTGTACGCGATTAGGCAACAAGGGGAGATTTATAGGCATAGACCAGGATGAAGCGGCGATCGAGGCTGCAGGCATCCGCTTACGTGACTTCGGGGAGAGAGTTACAATAGTCCGAAGCAACTATTGTGATATGAAGTCGCAGCTTCAAAAATTAGGCATTGACAAAGTAGATGGGATCGTGCTCGACCTGGGCGTATCGTCTTATCAGTTAGATACGGCAGAGCGAGGATTCTCCTATCGGGTAGATGCACCTTTGGATATGAGAATGGATAGACGTCAGGAAATGACAGCCAAGGACATCGTCAATGACTATAGTGAGATGGATCTTTTTCGCATCATTCGTGATTATGGGGAAGATAAATTTGCGAAAAACATTGCAAAGCACATTGTGATGGAGCGCGAGAAAGGTCCAATCGAAACTACAGGACAATTAATTGAGATTATAAAACGTGCCATACCAATGAAGTTTCAAAAGACAGCAGGACATCCTGCAAAGAGAACCTTTCAGGCAATTCGAATTGAACTGAACAGGGAACTGGAAGTACTAAAGAATACTTTGGATGACATGATTGATTTGTTAAATAAAGACGGAAGGATTTGTATTATCACCTTCCATTCGTTAGAAGATAGAATTGTAAAGAGTATCTTCAAGAAAAATGAAGATCCGTGTACTTGTCCAAGTCATTTTCCGGTATGTGTTTGTGGAAATGAATCGAAGGGGAAGGTAGTTACAAGAAAACCGATACTTCCAAGTGAGGAGGAGTTGGAAGCAAACAGTCGGTCAAAAAGTGCAAAGCTTCGTATATTTGAGCGGAGTTAAAGACAGGGGAGTATATTATTATAGATAAAAGGGAGTGAAAAGTATGGCAGCATATGTATATGGTAATGCAGTGCGCAAGGATCATGTAGAGATACAGACTCCTGCCAGACAGCAGAAAGAAGTCACCCAGCGCGTTCGTGCGAATCGAAGCAAGGCGATGCATATGAGCAAGGGCTATGTGGCATTTCTGGCCATTGCGGCAATTGCAGTGTTATTTGCATGTATGCAATATTTACAATTGCAATCAGAGATAACTAGTCGCTCAAACCATATCACTGCATTGCAACAGGAGCTTGCAGATGCAAAAGAAGCTAATACTACAAGATATAATGTAATCATGAACTCTATGAATTTAGAAGAGATTCGAGAGATTGCAATTCAGGATTTTGGAATGGTGTATGCTGAGGCAGACCAGATTATCAAGTATCAGCGTCCAGATGGAAGTGCTGTAACTCAGTTTGCAGGAATACCGGAGAGTGGTATTATTGCTAGTTCAGATGAAGTGAAATAAATATAAAGGGTGACATAAATGGCAGAGAGAAAACGAAAAAAACCGTCAGGTATACGGCAAAAGTTTCTCAAGAGAATGAAGAAAAAGCTAGTATTGTTGTTTGGAGCAATCATACTAGCTTTTGTTGGCTTAATCGCGAGAGTAACATATATCAATGCAACAAATGGTGAGAAATATACCAAGATTGTTCTGGACCAACAAGAATATAACAGCAGGCTGATTCCTTTCCGTCGAGGAGATATTCTGGATAGGAATGGCACAGTTGTTGCTACCAGCGAGCGTGTATACAACGTCATATTGGACGCATATGTTATGCTGTCAAAGGATGACAAGACAGACCGGGAAACGATTGTGCAAGTGAAGGAGGCTGTAGAACAATGCTTTGACATTGAAGCAACAGCTATTGATGAGGTCATAGAAGAACGACCAAACAGTCGTTATGTGATTCTTGCGAAAAAGGTGACTTATGCACAGGCACAGGCCTTTGAAGCATTGAAGAAGGAAACGTATGAAGGAGAAGACGGGAAAAAACATAAAAAATATCCAAATGTTTCATGTATTTGGCTGGAAGAGGACTATATCCGTACTTATCCATACAAAACCCTAGCTTCTGATTTAATTGGATTTACTGTATCAGGGAATGTTGGAAATGCGGGAATTGAGGCATCTTACAACAGCATTCTGAATGGTACGGACGGAAGAGAGTATGGTTATCAGGATACAGATTCATCTTTGGAAAGAACCGTAAAAAATGCAATCAATGGACAAACCGTTGTCTCTACAATTGACATTACCTTGCAAAGTATTGTGGAGAAGCATATTCTTGCATTTAACGAAGAGCATAAAAATGAAGCCAGAAGCGGAGAGGGAAGTACCAATACAGCAGTTATTATTACGAATCCAAATACAGGTGAAATATTGGCGGAAGCTTCTTATCCGAATTTTGATTTAAACAATCCGAGAGATTTGACAAAATATTATTCCGAAAGCTCCATTGCAGAAATGACGGATGAGCAAAGGCTGACGGCAATGCAGAAAATATGGAAGAATTTCTGTGTCAGTGATACCTTTGAACCGGGTTCTACCATTAAACCATTTACAATGGCGTCAGCCCTTGAAAATGGGACACTGGCAGGAAACGAATGGTTTACATGTCCGGGATACAGGGTTGTGTCTGGAACGAGAATTAAATGTAACAATCGTGGCGGTCATGGTTCACAGTCATTGAGCGATGGCATTGCAAACTCTTGTAACTGTGTTCTGATGGATATAGCGGCAGCCCTTGGTGACAAGGAATTCTGCAGATATCAGACGGTGTTTGGCTTTGGGGAGAAGACCGGCATTGACCTTCCGGGTGAGGCCGATACCTCCGGACTTTTGTACAAGCCGGAGAATATGGGACCGGTGGAATTGGCCACCAACTCCTTCGGACAGGGCTTTAACGTTACAATGACGCAAATGGTTGCAGGATTTTCGTCAATCATTAACGGTGGAAATTATTACAAACCACATGTGGTAAGGCAAATTCGTGATGAGAACGGAAATGTAGTTCAAAATATCAATCCGGTCTTATTAAAGAAAACGGTTTCTGAAGAAACCAGCGATTTATTAAAGTCTTACATGAAACAAACTATGACAGACGGTACAGGACGAAATGCAAAGGTAGAAGGCTACAGTATGGGCGGTAAAACCGGTACAGCGGAAAAGCTTCCTCGTGGAAATGGGAATTATGTGTTGTCCTTTATGGGATTTGCACCGGCGGAAAATCCGGAGGTTCTGGTTTATGTTGTGATTGATGAGCCGAATACAGAGATTCAGGCAAACAGCAGACTTGTCACAACTCTGGCAAGAAATATTATGGAAGAGGCATTTCCATACTTAAATATTACAAAAGAATAAGCGGATTATTCATAACCTCACAAATGTGTTCATAAAAATTAACAACACTTTGTGAGGTTATTTATATGAAAAATAAGACATATATCCGTAGAAAAGAATTGATTGTGTTTGCGTGTGCCGGCCTTTTGCTGATTGGATTGGTAGGACGGCTGGCATATCTCATGATTTTTGAGGCAGAGTACTATCAGGAGAAGGCGGAGAACTTACATGAAAGGGAAAGGCAAATCAAGGCGGCGCGAGGCGAGATTGTGGATGCAAATGGGGTTGTCCTGGCGACTAATAAGACCGTCTGTACCATTTCTGTTATCCACAGTCAATTGACGGATGCGGAAGAAGTAATACGAATTTTGACGCAGGAATTGGGGATTGATGAGGCAACGGTCCGCAAGAAGGTGGAAAAGGTCTCTTCCAGGGAATTAATCAAGTCAAATGTTGAGAAGGAAATCGGAGACAGAATCCGGGAATACGAACTCGATGGGGTGAAGGTAGATGAAGATTTCAAACGTTATTATCCGTATAATGAGCTGGCATCTAAGGTGTTAGGTTTTACCGGAAGTGACAATCAAGGTATTATTGGGCTGGAAGTAAAATATGAGGAATATTTAAAAGGGCAAAACGGAACCATCCTTACAACTACAGATGCAAGAGGCATTGAGTTAGAAGGTATTGCCGAGGAGAGGATGGAGCCTATAGCGGGAAAGACACTGCAGATCAGCCTGGATTACAATATTCAGAAATACGCTCAGCAGGCGGCGGAAAAGGCAATGGAGGAAAAGCAGGCGGACCAGGTGGCAATCTTGATTATGAACCCGCAGAACGGGGAGATTTACGCCATGGTAAATGTTCCGGAATTTCAGCTGAATAAACCGTTTTCACTGGAGACCTTACAGTTAGAGGCTGCGCCAAAGGATGAAGAAGAGAAGCAGGATTTGTTAAATAAAATGTGGAGAAATACCTGCATTAACGATACCTACGAGCCGGGTTCCATTTTCAAAGTGTTTACCACGGCGGCTGCCTTAGAAGCAGGAGTGCTGAGTGTAAATGAGGATTTCTATTGTCCGGGGTATCGCATTGTGGAAGACAGGCGAATTCGTTGTCATAAAACCACCGGACATGGTTCGGAAACCTTTCCTCAGGGAATACAAAATTCCTGCAATCCGGTTTTTATTGATGTGGGGTTGCGACTGGGCGCAGAAGGGTTTTATAAATATTTCAAGCAGTTGGGTTTAACGAAGAAAACAGGGGTGGATTTGCCGGGAGAGGCAGGAACCATTACCCATAAGATAGAGAATGTGGGCTTGGTAGAGCTTGCCACCATGTCCTTCGGACAGTCCTTTCAGATTACTCCGATACAGGTTGCCACCATGGTGAGCTCCACCATCAATGGAGGTGTCCGCGTGACTCCACATCTAGGTGTGCGGGTATTAAATGAGGATGGAGACGTGGTGAAAGAATTTTCCTATGAGACGGAGAGAGTACTCTCCAAGGAGACATCACAGACCATGAAGGAATTGCTGGAAAGTGTCGTGTCAGAGGGCGGCGGTAAAAACGCAATTATAGAAGGCTATGAGATAGGAGGAAAGACGGCAACTTCCCAAACTTTACCACGAAGTGCACATAAATATATCTCCTCGTTTGTGGGTTTTGCGCCGGCGGATAATCCACAGGTTTTAGCTCTTTGTATCATTTACAATCCGCAAGGCGTATATTATGGAGGAACCATTGCCGCGCCTGTGGTAAGGACGATTTTTGAGAACATCCTGCCGTATCTGGGGATTGAAAAGACGGGCAATTAGTTGTATACTATATCGTGTGTATGGGCAG
>JAXJXL010000015.1:0-2365 GCA_036307525.1 Faecalimonas sp. | reverse complement strand
GTTTTTCGGATAGGCAGCGAGCCCTCTTTCACCTTCTTTGGCATAAATCAGACTCCAGGTTTGTAACTCGCCTGACGTAATCCGAAACTGTTTACTTACTGACTGAACGGATAAGCCTGTTTGAAGCAATTTTAACGCCTCCATTTTTAACTCTAATGACACTTTTGGTCTCATAATTAAGAACTTAATGTGTCCAAAAAATGGGGGTCAATACAGCATAAAAATAGCATAAAGATAGCATAATGTATCGAATATATATCGTGTATCTATCGTATATGTATCGTATATCTATCGTGTATGTATCGTGACTATCAGCGGAATTACTGGTTCTTATTCAAATTTCGTGCAATGTTTTTCGGTTAAATACATTTTTATTTCTAACAGTTTGATACTTGCTCTTCCGTACATTGTACGCTTTAATGCTTTCAGTTTATTAACATACCCTTCGACTATTCCATTTGAGAACTCATATTTCAATGCGTTATTTACCGCATCCATATCTCGTGCCAAACCTCTTGCCAATGTTCTCAAGTCGCTCAATGAAGAGTGCAAATGTTGTTCAGTCCACTCTTTCAGCGCCGAAAGATTACGCTCCCTTATAAACAAGAAAAATCCCTTTACAGCATTATATAAATCGCTAAACCACTGGCGTTGAGTAAGTTCGTTAATAATTCTTTCAGCACATTCAGAGATAGATTTTCCGCGTATATGCTGTTCTATAAGCTTTGCCAACACAGGCGGTGAGTATAACGGTAATATAGCAGGTGGGACTTTGGGATTATCTACTATCCTTACCTTATTTTTCCAACCTCTGAGGTGCCTATATTTGTCACAAAAATCTCTTAGAGAGAATGACATTCCTTGCTTTTGCAATAGTTGGTGTATCTGAGCAAGTGGCTTTCTATTGACAAAAAACTCATACAAAACATGGTCGCGATACAAATCTATGTCATCTCTAAGAGGGGAGTTAGGGTGTTGCTCTAAGTAGTCATTAAGACGCATTTTTCGTATAACACGCTGATAATCTAATTGCATGCCTTGTAGGATTTTGACCAAACAGTCACTCATGTTTTTAACCAAATGAAAGCGATCGGCAATCTGTGTAATGAACGGACCTGCCTCCTCAACCGCTGCCGAAAATGCCGAAGCACGATCGCGACTAACCATATTAACCAAAGGATGCTCATCAAGCCATTCCAACAATGGCTCCTTTTCTCTACCATTCAATAATCCAACAAAACAACTCGTTTCTAAATCAATAATAATCGTACCATACAACACACATTTTCTTAATGCCCAATCATCAATACCTATTTTCTGAATCTCCTCGCGTACAGGGACTTGTACTTGGTGGAGATAGCGCAGGATAGTGGTATCGCTGATTTTCTGCTCGTATCGCTCAACTAACTTTTCTGCTTGTAAAGAGGAAACACCTGCTGATATCGAAATAAGTTTCTGTCTTAATCGTAGTGTGTTGCGCTTGTAACGTTGTATCTCATCACAGGGATTTTCTGAAAAAGTTTTGGCGGAACAATTAGGGTTGTTACAACGAAACCGTCGAGCATGCAAGATGATAAGAGTTTGGTAATTTAATATGGGTAAATCGTATAATGTGCGAGTATAATGGCTGTGGCAACTATGACTTCGCTTGCCACAATGGGGACAAACAGCTGTTTTTCTACGACTACGTACCTGAATTTTGCAACTATTACCCTCGAAAAATGAGGATTCAACAACTAATTTGAGGTTATTAAACAAATTTTGTAGAGAAACATTTGGTTGTTTCGATTTTTTGTTGTACTTTTGCATGCAAGTTAGGGTTTTGCGTGTGTTTGTTATTTTTTTTTGCACTACAAAGATACAAAAAATACACGAAAAATCCTAACTTTTTTGTAATTATTTTTCAATAAAATTACTGATAATCACACAATTGGAGCGAATTCGCATATTACTAGCCAAAGAAATATCTTCGCGAATCTCACAACACTTCCTGCACGAAATTTGAATAAGAACCATATTTTTACGCTATAATCTTTAGTTCTTATTTAGTTGTTATTTAGTTCTTATTTAGTTCTTCACGATACCATATAGTACTCTCTCTGTACGGTCATAGTATGTTTTTTGTGTTTCTAAAACCTGAATGGAATGTAAAATATTGAAAAAAGATGTGCAAAGATAACACTTTTTTCTGATATATGCAAATATTTACCCTTACAACTTTTCTAGATACGCGCTCGCGCGCCCACGCGTACCTTATAATATATTATATATAACAGTTCACTACTCACTACTCATTACTCACTACTCTGTTCACCCTAGTTCATCTAGCAAGGCTAGTTTATCTAGAAATCTAGTTCTTCTAGTT
>JAXJXL010000014.1:0-2336 GCA_036307525.1 Faecalimonas sp. | reverse complement strand
TGATTGTTGCCGTTGTTGGCATTGTTTTGTTTGGTTTTGTGCGAGGGGAAGGTTCCGTCGAATTTGAAAACAACGTGGAAAAGGTCACATTTACGGAAGTCGTTGGCGAAGAAACATATGTTATTACGATTGGTTCGGACGGCTATTTTGAAGGTATTGGAATGTCTGACGAGATAAAGGAAGAACTTATGGAACTTATAGTTGTGGGCGATCTTCCTACATCCGAAGATAATATTACAGATTATTTCATAAAGCTACGTGAAGGAACGCAGCAAGAAACACCGTAATACGAAAATAAAGACTAAAGATCTGCCCTCGTTTCTTGATAGGACGGGGGCATGGTATAATGAGTTATACAAATAAGAATTTCACGCACTGTAAAATACTTTTGACACGGCTAAAATGGACAATGTCAAAGCGTTTTGATAGACCAAAATTTCTTTTTTGATTAAAGTGGGTTATGAAGGAGGTGACAAAGATGGAACTTAGCAAGCAGATAAAAAAATATCGAACAGAGGCAAATTTATCGCAAGAGGAGTTGGCAGATAAAATTTATGTTTCAAGACAAACTATATCAAATTGGGAAAATGAAAAAAATTATCCTGATATTAAAAGTTTAGTGCTTATGAGTGAAGTCTTTCAGGTATCTCTTGATAATTTAATCAAAGGAGATTTAGAAAGAATGAAAAAAGAAATTGACACACAGGAATATGCAAAATTTCAAAAGGATAGCACTATTTTTACCGTATTATTTATTGCTTTATTGATAGTACCTGTACCACTTGTAATGTTATGGAAGTGGTTTGGAATGGCATTGTATTTATGTTTGTTTGGAATAGGAATGTATTTTGCTGTCAGAATTGAAAAGTACAAGAAGAAATATGATATTCAGACTTTTAAAGAAATTGTTGCATTTACTGATGGGAAGAGTTTGGATGAAATTGAAAAAGCAAGAGAAGAAGGCAAAAGGCCATATCAAAAGGCTCTCTTGGCAGCTGGTTCAGCGGCATTGGTTGTTATAATTGCACTTATTATGAGTGCTGTAATGAGATTATTCTCTTGAGAACACGAAACTTTCAGGTTGACGGAGCGGCAAATTCCAATTTGTAGAACTAAAAACTACAGGAGCTGACTTTTTTAGTCAGCTCCCTTTCTTTGTATTATGCAGTAAAATTTTTTACATACTCTGCTCTTGTTTTAGTCTTTCCTTTTCCGCCTGAATTTCGGCTTTCATTTCCTTTATAAGCTCTGCGAGGAGTGTTTCACATTCTTCTCTTGTTTTGGCGTAAATGTTTCTTGAAAGCCGTTTTCTGTTTAACAATAATTTACAAGTACATTATTATTATTTAATATTTAAGCTTCATAATTAGAAAATAGTGAGAATATATAAAAGTCTTGTTACAGTTGATTTTGAAAGAGATGATAATCAAATGATTAAGCAAAACAAAGTAAAAGTTTTAGTTGCGTATTTAATAGCATTTTTCAGTTTGTGGGCATTGGTTGAGCTGGTTCTTTTTGAAAAAATAACTTCAGTTGTGGGTAATGGCGTTTTGAGTGAATTTATAAGAGAGGGAGTTATTAAAAATCTTGTGTGGACAGTTCCTGCAGGTGTTCTGATATACCGATTCAAAGATGAAGTTTTTATCACTCTGAAAGAGATGTTCTCGTCTAAGGTTAACTGGTTGAAATATTTGCCTGTATTTATAATTTTTACTATTTATCTTTTGGGCGGTGCAATACTACAAAACGGTAAGCTCACCATATCAAACAATTTTGGTTTTGAAAATGTGATATCTTTGCTGTTTGTCGGCTTAACAGAAGAATTAGTTTTCCGTGGTTGGTTGCTCAATTTGACTGTAAAGGAAAATAAAAAATGGATTTCCATATGTATTAACGCATTATTGTTTCTTGTAATTCATTTTCCGATTTGGATTCAAGAAGGCGTTTTTATAAGTAATTTTACAAGCTTTGGTTTTTTGAGTATTTTAATATTGAGCGTAATTTTCAGTTGGACATTTATAAAAAGCAGAAACATATTGGTTCCAATTGCCTTGCATACATACTGGAATTTGCTTATAGATTTGTTTTTTTGATATATACCACCAACTAGCAGATTTAAATCTGCTAGTCTTTCTTTGTATTATGCAGTAAAAATTTTTACATACTCTGCTCGGTTTTCAATCGTTGTTTCTTTTATTGCTTTAGCTGTTGATTGGTGATATAATCAACTCGACAAACTTGAATTTGTAGGTGCGTGCAATGAACCTAATAGAATTAACTCACAAGAACGATATTTTACAAACATATGAGATTTACAAACACTGTATGTTTATGCC
>JAXJXL010000013.1:0-1526 GCA_036307525.1 Faecalimonas sp. | reverse complement strand
GAAGCATCGGGGATTCGAACTCCCACGACTTCAAAAATACACTGTAAAGAAAGGGCTTTGCAACATTCGAATTGGAAACTCATCCCGTAACTCATCCCAAAACCCGATTTCTTAACCGACAAGTATTATTTGTTGTGGTTGGATTTGAATTACCAACCGAAAATCATTATATTATAAAAGTGTTGCTATTGCAAGCACAAAATACATATTTCTATCATTTAGCCAACTACACAAATTGGAATTTGTGCGTTATATAAACAAGACGGTTTACTTGACACCTCGCATTATCATGGTCACAGATAAGTTTGCGTCCCATTGTTTAATCCCATTGTTATATAATTCAATCCGCTTATCATATTTCGAATTAACAATATGTTTCAGTTCTTCAATCTCCGAATCACTCACAATTCCATTACCAATTTGTGTTAAACTCTCAACATTATCTACTGCACACTTTCTGTTTGCATTTATCATAGCATACGCCATTTCTTTTGGATAAATTGGATTATCAGGAGTTAAATTAATTGTAATGTAGTCTACTGCTACATTCCTAAATCCATACTGTTCCATACATAATGGCATTTCCATTTCACTTTGTGGATATGCACATACAGCATATTTTTCATTGATTTCTTTGAAATATTTATCAACTCGTTTCCATATCTCTTTTTCTAAATTCGATTCTTCTCTTATACATTGAGCTGATATATTAATTCCTTTCCTAGCAGACAAAACAATACAGACTCCATTTTCTTTTAAAACACGATATTGTTCGCCGTAAAATTTCACTGGCTCAATATGTTCTGCAACGGTGTTTGAAATTGTTACATCGAATGTGTTGTTTTCATATGGTAATTCTGTAGCATCGCCTTCAGCAAATTCGATATGTGGTGCGTTTTTTCTTGCAAACTCAATAAAATTAGAATCTCTATCTATGCCATGTATTTGCATCCAAGGATACCACCTGGCCAAAGACTCCGCAAGAGCTCCTGGTCCGCAACCAATTTCCAACAGCTTTGTTTTATCATCAATTCCAAATACATTGGTGTATTTGTTTTTAAACATATCTGAAAATCTTAAAACACGAGAGTCATATAATGTACCTATACTTTGTACATATGTTGACCATATAGTATTCATATAAAATCACTCCATAAATTCAAATTTGTTAGTTTTTATTATAACTCAATCGAACGACTTTTGGAAGTAAAAATATTAGTGTTTAGTTCCACCAATGTGGAACGGTCACAGTGCCAATGCATTTTCCCGAAACTGGATAATAAATAACATACTCGGGCAAAAAAGTTTACATTTACATCATCTATATTACTAGCAAATAAGAAAGCGAGGTAATAAGATGAGTTTAAAATTAAAAACAGACAGAGTGTTAGATGAATTTGAAGAAAGGAGATATTTAAACTGGTCGGAAGAAGATAATTTATACAATTTGTTTTTTCGCGATGACACAGAATATGAATTCTACTTTCCATTTGCCTACAATGATAAGACTGTAAGTGAAAGATTTG
>JAXJXL010000012.1:0-3289 GCA_036307525.1 Faecalimonas sp. | reverse complement strand
TGTCAATAATGTAGATGCTACGCTGGTTGCATTTTGAAGAGCACTT
Source organism: Faecalimonas sp. (assembly GCA_036307525.1). Classification (GTDB taxonomy): domain Bacteria; phylum Bacillota; class Clostridia; order Lachnospirales; family Lachnospiraceae; genus Faecalimonas. The sequence goes on along the minus strand of JAXJXL010000012.1, from coordinate 3,243 downwards.
CTTGTAACCTTAGCTGGGTCGAGAATTCCCGCTTTTACCATGTCCACGTATTCTTCCTTATATGCGTCAAAGCCAATTCCTGGTTCTTGTTCTCTGACCTTGTTGATAATAACTGCGCCTTCCAAACCAGCATTTGCAGTAATGTGATAAAGTGGTGCTTCCAATGCTTTTAAGATAATCTTCACACCGGTCTTTTCATCACCTTCTAATTCTTCTGCAAGTTTTGCAACTTCTTTAGATGCATGAATATAAGCAGAACCACCACCTGCTACGATTCCTTCTTCTACTGCTGCCTTAGCTGCAGATAATGCATCTTCCATACGAAGTTTTGCTTCTTTCATTTCTGTTTCTGTTGCTGCACCAACACGGATAACTGCAACACCACCTGCCAACTTAGCAAGTCGTTCTTGTAATTTTTCTCTATCGAATTCCGATGTTGTTTCTTCGATTTGTGCTTTAATCTGTGCCACACGTCCTGCAATTCTTGCCTTGTCACCCATACCGTCAACAATGACTGTATTTTCTTTCTGTACTTTTACAGATTTTGCACGTCCAAGCATATCAAGTGTTGCTTCTTTTAAGTCCAAACCGACTTCCTCAGAAATCACCTGTCCACCTGTCAAAATAGCGATGTCTTCTAACATTGCTTTTCTTCTATCACCATATCCCGGTGCTTTTACTGCAACTACATTGAAGGTTCCACGTAATTTGTTCACGATTAACGTTGTAAGAGCTTCTCCTTCGATATCCTCTGCAATGATTAATAACCTAGCTCCTGATTGCACAATTTGTTCCAAAACAGGAAGTAAATCTTGAATATTTGTAATCTTTTTATCTGTAATTAAGATATATGGATTATCTAACACAGCTTCCATTTTTTCCATGTCAGTTGCCATGTAAGCAGAGATATATCCGCGGTCAAATTGCATACCTTCTACCAAATCTAATTCTGTTTTCATAGTCTTAGATTCTTCGATTGTAATAACACCGTCGTTGGAAACCTTTTCCATTGCGTCAGCAACCATTTCACCTACTTCTGCATCTCCTGCTGAAATAGCGGCAACATTTGCAATTCTCTCTTTGCTTTCCACTTTGCTACTCATAGCTGCAATTGCATCTACTGCTATCTCTGTAGCCTTCTTCATACCTTTACGAAGTACAATTGGATTGGCTCCCGCTGCAAGGTTTTTCATTCCTTCTTGAACCATAGCCTGTGCAAGCACAGTCGCTGTTGTCGTTCCGTCACCAGCCACATCATTTGTCTTTGCTGCAACCTCACGAATCAGTTGTGCACCCATATTTTCAAATGCATCCTCTAATTCAATCTCTTTTGCAATGGTTACACCGTCATTTGTAATCAGTGGTGCACCAAATTGTTTGTCTAAAACAACATTTCTTCCCTTTGGTCCAATTGTTACTCTTACTGTATTCGCTAATTTGTTAACACCAGCCTCTAATGCTTCTCTGGCTTCTGCGCCGTATTTAATTTCCTTTGCCATAATAATCTGCCTCCTAATTATTTAATCACAGCTAAAATATCGTTTTGTTTTACAACCAGATATTCTGTTCCATCAAGTTCTACTTCTGTCCCTGCATATTTGGAATAAATCACCTTGTCTCCTACTTCCACAAGCATGGTCACTTCTTTTCCGTCAACCATTCCGCCCGGTCCTACTGCAACAACCTCTGCTTGTTGTGGCTTTTCTTTTGTTTGCCCTGGTAAAACAATTCCTGATTTCGTTGTTTCTTCCACTTCTACTTGTTTTAAAACAACTCTGTCTCCTAACGGTACTAATTTCATATCTATTGCCTCCTTACTTTTATGTTTCACATTTATTAGCACTCTCCCTGTTTGAGTGCTAAATTTAGTCTAGTAATAAAATATCACTATGACATTTGTTTGTCAACCAACTTTATATTATTTTTATAAAATCCGTTTTCAATCTCGAATTTTATTACTTTTTTATTCCCCTGACAGTATCTTTCTTTGATTCTTCCGGTACATTCCAAAACAGAAAGCCCTGACTGAAGCCTACACTCATAAATTGCATCCAAGGAAAACATCGTTAAATCAGAGGTTTCCACTTCAAGATAAAGGTTTTCTCTCTTACTGTCATATCTAAGCAATTCACAAACAAAAGTATGCTCATCTATTTTCGCACCTGTACAAAGTGCCTTTTTCATTTTTAATTCTACACTATCAACTTTCTTCATTTGTTCTGCCCTTTCTGTATTTGAACAAAGCGTTTATTTGCAAAAAAGGGAACCATTACTGATTCCCTTTATCTTTTGTTATATAAATTTACGGTGACTACTTACGCCTCTTAATCGCAGCCAACTCATCAAAGATGACATCATTCACAACTTTAATATAAGTTCCTTTCATTCCTGATGAACGGGATTCTATTACGCCTGCACTTTCAAATTTTCGAAGTGCATTGACAATCACTGAACGTGTAATTCCAACACGGTCAGCAATCTTACTCGCAACCAAGATACCTTCTTTTCCTTCTAATTCATCAAAAATGTGAATGATTGCTTCTAATTCAGAAAATGACAATGTCCCAATGGCTGAATGTACAATCTGTTCTTTTCGAATTTCCTCTGCACTTTCTTCATTTACAGAACGAAGCATTTCAAGTCCTACAACCGTCGTTCCATACTCACTTAAGATAATATCATCAATTTCATATGCTTCTGCTTTCTTGTACATAAACAAGGTGCCTAATCGTTCTCCTGCAATATCGATTGGAGTTACGATTGCCTGATAGTCCTTTGCCACATCTGACGAAAAGCCAAGTGTCTGAAGATTTACATTTTCTTTAGTAGATAAAACATTAAGCATTCTTTCATTTAACATCTTGTCAACAAGAGTACCTACTTTGTTTTCAATCAATTCCTGTATCAATTCTACACCTGCACAGTGTCCTACTCCAAGAATTTTTCCTTTTTTACTAACAACAAGTACATTTGATTCCATGATGTCAGTTAATACATCACAGATATCATTAAATACTACTTTGCTCGAATTATTATTATGCAACAATTTGTTAATTTTTCTTGTTTTATCTAATAATTGTACACTCATTTCTCTTCCTCCAGCATATGATTCTATATATTATCATACAATTCTGGTTATTTCAAGTTTTTGTCGGACATCTCCACAGGTTTCTTCCATGACATGTATTCACAATTCGGATTATCTTCACATCCGTAATACTTTCTGCCCTTCTTAGTCTTTCT
>JAXJXL010000011.1:0-2396 GCA_036307525.1 Faecalimonas sp. | reverse complement strand
GTTCCATCATCTGTGTATATTTTTCCAATTTTGCTTTTTCTTCGTTGATTTTTGCTTCCGGTGCCTTGCTTATGAATCTTTCATTACTCAGCATTCCGTTAACACGAGCAAGTTCTTTCGTCAATCTCTCTTCTTCCTTTGTGAGACGTTCGATTTCCGCTTCAAAGTCTACTAATTCAGCTAATGGCAAATATACAACTGCATCTGTTACAACTACAGAAACTGCGTCTTCTGCAATTCCTTCTTTTGTATCTCGAATCACAATTTCGCTTGCACTCATAAGCGAAGCTGCTGACGCCTTCATTTCTTCAAATCCCTTGCGTAACACTTCATTTTCACATACCACAAAGGTTTGTGCCTTGCGGCTTGGAGCAACATTCATCTCTGCACGTACGTTACGAACACCACGAATAATTTCCTTCATGCGTTCTACCTGTGTTTCCTCTTGTGCAAAATTCCATTCCTCTTTGTACTGTGGCCATGTAGACATCATCAATGATTCCTCTTCAGGTACCAATACACTGTAGATTTCTTCTGATACAAATGGCATAAATGGATGCAAGAATTTTAATCCATTTGCCAATACAGTTTTCAATGTCCAAAGGGCTGCATTTGCCGCCTTTGGATTCTCATCTGCATGCCAGATTGGATATTTTGCAAGCTCGATGTACCAGTCACAGAATTCATCCCAGATAAAGTCATATACTTTCTGAAGTGCAATACCAAGTTCAAACTTGTCCATATTTTCTGTTACATCTTTTGCAAGGGTATTTACCTTTGATAATACCCACTTATCAATATTTGACAAATCACTGTAATCTGGCGTGGTTACTTCCTTACCTTCCATGTTCATCATAATGAAACGAGACGCATTCCATACCTTATTTGCAAAGTTTCTGTTCGCCTCTACTCTTTCATCATAGAAACGCATGTCATTACCAGGAGCGTTACCTGTAACAAGTGTCATACGAAGCGCATCTGCACCGTATTGTTCAATGATTTCCAATGGGTCAATACCATTTCCTAAGGATTTACTCATCTTACGTCCCTGTGAGTCACGTACCAAACCGTGAATAAATACAGTGTGGAATGGTGATTTTCCTGTGTGTGCGTAAGCTGAAAATACCATACGGATAACCCAGAAGAAAATGATGTCGTATCCGGTTACTAATACGTCTGTCGGATAGAAGTAATCCATTTCCTCCGTCTGTTCCGGCCAGCCAAGTGTTGAGAATGGCCATAACGCAGAACTAAACCATGTATCCAGTGTATCTTCATCCTGTGTGAAATGAGTACCACCACAGTGTGGACAAACCTCCGGCATTTCTCTTGCCACTACAAATTCCCCACATTTATCACAGTAGTAAGCTGGAATTCTGTGTCCCCACCAGATTTGTCTTGAAATACACCAGTCACGGATGTTTTCCAACCAGTGTAAATAAATTTTATCAAAACGTTCCGGAACGAATTTTAATTCACCGGTTTTAATTGCGTTAATCGCTGGTTTTGCAAGCTCTTCCATCTTCACAAACCATTGTTGCTTGATGAGTGGTTCTACAGTTGTATGACAACGGTCATGTGTACCAACGTTATGTGAGTGGTCTTCGATTTTCACAAGGTAACCTTGTTCCTCTAAATCAGCTACAATCGCTTTTCTTGCTTCATAGCGGTCCATACCTGCATATTTGCCACCCAATTCGTTGATAGTTGCATCATCATTCATTACATTGATTTCCGGCAAGTTATGGCGCTTTCCAACTTCAAAGTCATTCGGGTCATGTGCTGGTGTAATCTTAACCGCACCTGTACCAAACTCTTTATCTACATAACTATCTGCAACAATTGGAATCTCTTTATTAACTAATGGAAGTAATACCATCTTACCTACAATATCCTGATATCTTTCATCATCCGGATGAACGGCAATCGCAGTATCACCAAGCATTGTTTCCGGACGCGTTGTAGCAATCTCAAGAAATCTGTCTGTTCCTACAATCGGATACTTGATATGCCAAAAATGTCCTGCTTGCTCTTCATGCTCTACTTCCGCATCAGATAGACAGGTTTTACATACTGGACACCAGTTGATGATACGTGGTCCCTTGTAAATATAACCTTCCTCATACAATTTGATAAATACTTCTTGAACCGCGTTTGAACATCCTTCATCCATTGTAAAACGCTCTCTGTCCCAGTCACATGATGTACCTAATTTCTTAAGCTGTGATGTTATTGTTCCACCGTATTCTTCTTTCCATTCCCAAGTTCTTGCAAGGAAACCTTCACGGCCCAATTCTTTTTTATCAACGCCTTCTTTTTTCAGTTGCTCTGTAACCTTAACCTCTGTCGAAATCGCAGCGTGGTCTGTTCCAGGCACCCAAAGTGCATTGTAACCT
>JAXJXL010000010.1:0-8464 GCA_036307525.1 Faecalimonas sp. | reverse complement strand
TTCCTGCTCAATCTGTGCACAAACAACAAACACTTCGCAGTTTTCTTTGGCTGCAAATTCTCGGACAGCTTGTACTCCTTCATTGCTTGCCCCGTCATCCATCAGGTCGTCCTCTGCCACATTTGCAGCAAAGATAACTGGCTTATAGGTAAGCAGATTATAGCTTTCCAGTAGACTAAGCTCATCCTCGTCATTGACTTCAAAGCTTCTTGCCATGTTATCATTTTCTAAATGTTCTTTTACTCGCTCTAATAATTCCAACTCTTTTGCTACTGCTTTGTCATTGCGAGCTACTTTTACCGCTTTCGCAATACGTCTTTCTAAGATTTCGATATCTGAGAAAATCAACTCCAAGTTAATGGTCTCGATATCACGAAGAGGCGCAATACTTCCATCTACATGGACGATATTACTGTCTTCAAAACATCTTACTACATGTACAATTGCATCTACCTCTCGAATGTTTGCAAGGAACTGATTTCCCAAACCTTCTCCCTTAGAAGCTCCCTTTACAAGCCCCGCAATATCAACAAATTCAATTGCAGCCGGTACGATTTTCTTTGTATTGTACATATCGCCAAGTACATTTAATCTTTCATCCGGCACGGTTACAACGCCCACATTCGGGTCTATGGTACAAAACGGATAGTTCGCCGACTCTGCTCCTGCCTTTGTTAATGAGTTAAATAATGTACTTTTTCCTACATTTGGTAATCCAACTATGCCTAATTTCATAATTTCTATCTCCTTTGCTTGAAAGCCTTGTTCCTACTATACCATGAAATGGCTCAAAAGTAAATTTACAAAATAGCATCTAAACCTTTTTATAGACTATTTATCCAACAACCAATCTGCAATATCCACTACCTTTATTCCTTCATACTGATATTCATCATGTCTCGTTCTCGCAATAACCATTTTCGGATAAGCATCCTTAATCTGTAACAGTGGAGAAACTTCTCTTTCAAAAGTCTTCTCATCACTAATATTATCTGATACCTGAATGTATATCTTCTCGCTACGCTTAATCGCCACAAAATCTATTTCTTTCTTGTACAATATGCCAACATATACTTCATATCCACGTCGCAATAGTTCAATTGCAACTATATTCTCAAGCACACGACCATAGTCCATATTCTTTGTTCCAAGTTTCGCATAACGAAAAGTATGGTCACTTAAATAGTACTTGTCATTGGTTGATAAATATTTCTTTCCTTTGATGTCATACCTTCTAACCTTATAAAAGGCAAATGCATTACAAAGATACTGCATGTAAGCTCCTACCGTTGTATGATGTATCTTCTCGTGCATACTTCCTAATGAATTTGTAATATTACGTGCAGAAGAAAGATTCGATACGTTATCCATAAGGAAATCTACAATTCTGTCCATGAGCTGCGTATTTCTTATCTTATACCTCTTACGGATATCCCTCACTATCAGCGTATTAAACACGTCCGCAACATAATCATACTTAGCTTCCTGATCTTTATAAAGATAGGAACCTGCCATACCACCTTCCAGCACATATTTGTCCAACGCTTCATATCGGTCTTTTAATTTGAAATATTCCATATACTCATCAAAAGCAAACGGATATACTTTAATTTCAAACGTTCGCCCAGTAAACAGTGTTGCTAGGTCTGAACTTAATAGAAACGCATTGGAACCAGTAATATAGATATCGTACTTCTCGCTTGCATGAAGCCCATTCACTGCCTTTTCAAAATCCTCGCACATCTGTACTTCATCAATAAATACAAAATTATCCCTACCTGCTACATAATGCGCATTGACATAATCATATAAAGCACGATATGTCAGCAAAGCTTCATACTCTGGCAGATTAAAATTTATCTGTATAATATTGCACTCTGGATTTTCGGATTCAATATATGCTCTGAACGCCTCCAACAGCTTAGATTTTCCACTACGTCTTACACCAGTAATTACTTTTATGTCCGGTGTACCTACTACATTGATTAACTTATTCAAGTAAAAACTACGTTCAATCAGTTTCATTCAAATCAGTCCTTTCATTGATAGTATACACCTATTATACTCATTCTATTAGCCAAAATCAATATTATTTCATTTTTGGCTAATAGAAATTATGTGCTTCTAATACACAAAGAAGCTGCCCCACGGACAACCTCTTTACAAACATCAATATTCTTTTTCGCTATTTCAGAGCTTACTTCTGTACAAACCTTTTTATTGGCTACATTCCCTGCAACTTTTAACCACAAAAAACTATTTTCATATCTGTCAAATTTTAATTCCTTATCCAACATGGTAAAACAAACTTCTTATTTTGCTTGTTTAATTCCGCAGGGATAATATCATGGTCTAATCGTCTCAAATTTTTCTTTTATCATGTCCAGCGTCGTCTATGAAACATCATTTGCCCCGTTTTTACAAATTTCTTTCCAAAAATGTATACTAATAGACGCTTTATACTGGAGGAATGAAATAGGCTGTCACCTTAATGAGTTTAACTCTATTAAAAAAATAGCAACCGTAAGTTAATACAAACCTTCAATTGCTACTTGTCCAATCTTTTAAATTTTATCTACTCCTTTGTCATTAAATATAAATATCCCTAGTCTCCATCAGAATAATCATTCCGGTTGGAAACGTAATTTTCACTTCTTTCTCCTGCATCTCATTGCTCACACACATGCTGCTGTTTGGGCAAAGTCTGTAATGAGAAAGTGGATATTTCGCACCTTCAATGGAAATATCTTCCACAACTCCACCAAACGGGAATATAGAAAAATAATCTCCAAAGTTCTCCTCTTGGCGAAGCATTACCTCTTTTTCTGCCAGAGAAATGCGATTGCTAGCGTCCTGCAAATATGCCTTTATACCAAGGTCATGGGCAATTTTTAAAATCTGAATATTCGCCATAACATGGTCAAGGCGCGAACCCGTACCTCCAAAAATCCAAACCTTCTCTACACCCAATTCAATGGCCAGATGCAATGCAATCTCTGTGTCTGATGCATCTTTTTCCGGTTTAAACTTCCGAATCAGAACCTGCGTCTCCTTTTGATAAAATTCGACCACTTCCGTCCTAACACTATCAAAGTCTCCCACGATATGCGTAGGCATCACGTGGTTTCGATGTAAAAACTCAAGTCCTCTGTCTACGCCAATCACATATGCCGGTTGTATTTCATTTAACATCTGTAGCACGAATTTATCATCAATTGTGCCGCCACTAATAATTACTGCTTTTTTACTCATACTTTTTTAATATTTCCATCATATCGATTGTGTTTTGCTTCGTATCACCGTTAAATACAGCGGAACCTGCCACAATAATATTGGCTCCTGCTTTTAATACCTCTTCCACATTGTGCGTGTAAATGCCGCCATCCACTTGAATGTCTACACTCAAACCCTTCGCATCAATCATAGCCTTCGTTTCCGAAATTTTTTCAAGAGAACTTGGAATAAATTTCTGTCCGCCAAATCCCGGCTCTACTGACATAATCAGAATCATGTCAACCTTGTCCAAATAAGGCTGCAATGCCGAAACAGGGGTGTTCGGTTTAATGGAAATACCCACTTTGCATCCGCATGCCTTGATTTTAGAAATCGTAGCATCCACATCCTCGCACGCTTCCAAATGTATGGTAATAAGGTCTGCACCTGCCTTTGCAAAATCTTCCACATAACGAATCGGCTCCGTAATCATTAAATGCACATCGCAAACCAAGTTCGTTCCTGGGCGAATGGATTTCAATACTGGCATACCAAATGAAATACTTGGTACAAAAATCCCATCCATTACATCAAAATGTAAATATTTCGCTCCATTTTCCTCAATTACTTGAATTTCCTTACCTAATTCTTTAAAATCTGCTGACAGCATTGATGGGGCCAAAATTGTCATGCTAATATCTCCTTTTCTCCTTCAGTTCATTGTACATTTCTAAATAATTCATATATCTGACCGGATGAATCTTTCCTTCATCTAAGGCTTGCTTGACTGCGCAGCCGGGCTCATGGATATGGTCGCAACCCAAGAATCTACACTGACCTTCGTATTCCGAGAACTCCGTAAAATAATACTTTAACTCTTCTTTTTCAAAATCATTCGTGTAGAGAGAACTAAAGCCCGGCGTATCCATGATATAGGTATTATCCTCAATCCAGATTAATTCACTATGGCGTGTGGTGTGTTTTCCTCGTTCTATCTTTTCACTAATGCTTCCCGTCTCCATGTTGGCATTTGGCTGAAAGATATTAATAAGAGAAGATTTTCCCACTCCGGAAGGTCCTGCAATTGCAGTTGTCTTACCATGAAGTAAATCTTTGAGCTCTTCTGTGTTTTCTTCCTCTAATGCGCTGGTAAACACGATTCGATAACCACAGTTTTCGTAAATATCCTTTAGTTCCTGTATCTCCGGCTCTGTTGCAATGTCCTTCTTATTAAAGCAAAGCACAACGGGAATATCCTTGCTTTCCATCATAATCAGAAAACGGTCTAATAAGTTAAAATGTGGTTTTGGCTTTGTTACCGCAAAAACCACCAGCGCCTGGTCAATATTGGCTACCGCCGGACGAATCAATTCATTTTTACGTTCTGTGATTTCTGTAATATTTCCCTTTTTCTCTGTCTCGTCCAGAATATCTATCTCGACAATATCTCCAACCAAAGGTTTCATCTTTTCCTTTCGGAAAATCCCTTTAGCCTTACATTCATAAAGACCGGATTCTACTACATGAACGTAGTAGAATCCGGCAATTCCTTTTATAATCTTTCCTTGCATAGATTAGTCCTTATATGCTTTCTATGGTGTGTTGGTGCCTGTGTCAGTTCCTGCACCGGTCCCTATACCAGTTTCGTCACCTTCTCCTTCTTCTGGTTCCTGTGTACTTGGACCCGGTCCTTTACTAACATAAATTGTAATGGTTGTTCCTTCTTCCACAGCCTCACCAGCCTTATCTACAGACACAACTAAATCCTTCTGATATTTATAACTTGCAGTTGTTTTCTCTGTAATAATGAAATTAGCATTTAAGTCTTCAATCATTTTTACTACTTCTGCATAGGTCTTTCCTGCGAACTGTTCATTTGCCGGTATCTGAATCTTTTCTTTTCCGATACTTACAACATATTTTACTGTTGTACCTTTATCGAGTTCTGTTGTCTCTTCAATTTCCTGTTCAAGAACAGTTCCTTCTTCTTCTTCACTGTTAACTTCTACAGCTTCACCAACCAAACCTGCATCCTTCAATGCCTTTTCTGCATCTTCTCTTGACAATCCTACAATGTCTGGCATAAAAGTCTTACCTACACCTGTACTAACATAAACTGTGATTTTTGCTTTGTAGTTTCTGCCCTCTCCAGCTTCCGGATCTGTTTTAATTACCAGGTCTTTTTTTACAGTCATGTGTTCTTCTGTCTTAACCTTGATATTTTTCTCCTCGAAGCCTGCATCCACTAAAGCCTTGATCGCTTCTTCTTCTGTCTTGTTACTAACATCCGGAATCTCAATCTCTTTTAATCCGGTACTTACATATACTTGTAGTTTTGCACCTTCTGGAAGCTCTGTTCCTTTTGCTGTCAATTGTTTGAAAATATAACCCTTTTCATATTTAAGTGCTTCCTCTTGACGAGCAACAACAATAGTAACGCCAAGGTCCTTCAATTCTTCCTCGGCCTGTTCTACTGTCATTCCCACAACATTCGGAATACCCTTATCCTCGCCCGGCTGAACAATATCGTTATCTCCAAAAATACCGGCCAAATTACTAATCACCCATGCCATTACTCCTACAAACAATACAGACGCTACAATTAACAAGATTTTCATAACCTTTGACATCTTAGGGTCAATATCTGAATTTTTCTTGCCAGATTTGCGTCCTTTTTCGTCATCGTCATAATAATCATCGTAATCATCATAATCAGAATCAAAAGCTGCTTCCCCTTGGATACGTGCCATTTCTTCCGGTGTGACAATCACTGTATTAGTTGGACTGGTAAGCGGTGCGATTTTTACAAAGTCACCGTCCGGCTCTTGGATAGAACGCTTCAAATCGCGTGCCAGTGCTGCAACATTGGCATAACGTCTATCCGCGCTCTTCTGTGTACATTTCATGATAATCTGTTCTAAACTATATGGAATCTCAGGCACAAGCTCTGATGGCGGAACAATATCCTCCTGCAAATGCTTGAGCGCGATAGACACTGTTGAATCCCCATCAAATGGTAATTCGCCTGTAATCATCTCATACATGGTTATACCAAGAGAATAGATATCACTCTTTGCATCACTAAATCCACCTCTTGCCTGCTCTGGAGATGTGTAATGTACAGAACCCATTACGTTTGTACTAATTGTATTTGATGATGTTGCCTTTGCAATACCAAAATCTGTAACCTTTACTTTTCCTTCTTTGGAAATAATAATATTCTGTGGCTTAATATCTCGATGAATAATATTGTTGCTATGTGCTGCGTCAATAGCCGAGCTCACCTGCATAGTAATGCCGATTACTTCCTTGGCTGTTAATCTTCCTTTTTTCTGAATGTAATCCTTTAGTGTAATACCTTCCACTAATTCCATCACTATGTAGTAAAGGCCACGGTCTTCCGCTACATCATAGACATTTACAATATTCGCATGTGTAAGTCCTGCCGCAGACTGTGCTTCTGACCAAAACTTTTTGACGAAATTCTCATCTGCGCTAAATTCTTTCTTTAAAACCTTTACAGCAACATATCGATTCAATACGCGGTCAATTGCCTTATATACATTCGCCATGCCACCTGAACCAATTTTATCTATAATCTCATATCTACTACCTAATAAAACGCCTTCTTTAATCATAATTTCACCTCGTCCGCGAATGCCTCAACAGCTACAATACCTATGTTGTCTTTACCACCATTTTCATTCGCCTTGTTTATTAATCCTTCCACCGCTTCTACAATATCTCTTGAACCCTTTACAATGTGCAATATCTCTATATCTTCAACCATATTGCTCAATCCATCGGTACACATTAAAACTATGTCTCCCTTTTTCAGTCGATATTCATAGAAATCTACTTCCACCTGTTCTTTCGCCCCGATGGCTCTCGTAATGATATTCTTATCTGGATGGTTTTTTGCATCCTCTTGTTTGATACCGCCAAGCCTTACCATTTCCTGAACCAGGGAATGGTCTTTGGATACTTGCTTAATATCATGATTCAACAAATATAAACGGCTATCGCCTACATTGGCAAAATATAAGGTGCGTTCAATCACTGTGGCTACTACCAAAGTGGTTCCCATACCTTCTAATTTCGAGTCCTGCCTTGCTGTTTCGAGCAGCATCTGATTAGCAGATGTAATTGCTTGCCGAATCATTGCTTCCGGACTATCTTCCGTGCTCTTGGCCAGTTCATCCTTCACAACTTCAACCGTAAATCGTGAAGCGTACTCACCAGCCTTATGGCCTCCCATTCCGTCCGCAACAATGAAAAGATTTGGAAGTTTGCCTATGGGTAAATCAGAAACAAATACGTAATCTTGATTCACCTCACGGACCATTCCAATATCCGTCTTTGAAAACGTCTTCATAAAATTCTCCTTTTATTTCGTCATAACATTGTTTCGACGTCCTAAATGCATTAATTTCCTCATAACATCTTACCACACATAAAAAGAAAGAACAAGGTTATTTATTTACATACCTTCTACGCAGTTGTCCACAAGCCCCATCTATATCAGAGCCCATTTCTCTTCTTATGGTGACATTTATTCCGTTTTTTTCAAGTTTATTTTTAAATTCTTCCGCACTTTTTCTGCTTGGTTTCTGGAAATCTCTCTCTTTGATTGGATTTACCGGAATTAAATTCAAATGACAATTTCTAGGTTTCAGGATTCCAATCAGTTCCCTTGCATCTTCATCCCTGTCATTTACCCCTTGCACAAGGCTGTATTCAAAGGAAATTCTCCGCCCTGTTTTTTCAAAATAATAGTCGCAGGCCTCCAGCACTTCAGAGAGTTCATATTTGTTTGCTATCGGCATCAACGTCTTTCGTTTTTCCTGAGTAGAACCATGCAAAGACAACGCCAATGTGATTTGAAATTGTTCTTCTGCAAGTCGCTTTATATTAGGAACAATACCGCAGGTAGAAACTGTAATATTTCTCTGGCTGATATTAAGTCCATTTTCATCAGACACCAAGCGGATAAAGCGAACAAAATTATCGTAGTTATCTAAAGGTTCTCCGGTTCCCATAATCACAATATTGGAAACGCGTTCCCCTGAAATTTTCTGAATCTGGTAAATCTGTCCAAGCATCTCTGAAGAAAGTAAATTTCTCTCCAAACCGCCAATGGTAGAAGCACAGAATTTACATCCCATTCTGCAACCAACCTGTGAAGAAATACACACGGAATTACCATGCTTGTATCGCATCAGTACACTTTCCACCACATTTCCATCTTCCA
>JAXJXL010000009.1:0-2109 GCA_036307525.1 Faecalimonas sp. | reverse complement strand
TAATAATCCCGACTGATATTCAAAAACTTGCATTCTAGTCGGGGCAAGTATCACTAATATCTTTGATTAATATAAAAGTAGTGTTGGGCACAATTGGTTACTTTTAACTCCCCCTCTTCTCGCTAGCATGTATTTTGGGTCTATACAAAATAATTTTACTACCAGACCCAAATATTTCACTTTTTTGGGTCTGGACATCTATTTTTTATTGCTAGACCCAAAAACCTTCAAAAAACCTATTATTTTATCCTTTTTCTTCTTTATTTTGGGTCTGAGTAAAATATACCCTAGGAAATGGACATCGAGTTTTTGAGATACCCTATTCCTTGGATGTTGACAATTAGAAATCCCGTATTGTGGACACCTGATTTTAAGGAATCCCATTTTTCGGACAATGAGTTTTAATCAACACTCATCAATGTTATAATCTCATTGTCTAAGAAAGGGGACTGTTATGAGTATACGCAGTTTTACAAAAGAAGAGCAAGCACTCCTGCGGGAAAACAAATACACATATAGCGTATCCGCAAATACTATTTCCTTCACGATTGAGTTCAAGAAGGAATTCTGGAAGCGGTACCAAACAGGACAGCGTCCGCGTCAAATCGTGGAAGAACTGGGATACGACTACCAGATGCTTGGAGAATCCAGAGTAAGTGGTCTGCAGAGTATGATCAGAAAGCAAGCTCAGGAAGGAAACTTCCGCGAAGGACAACATACCAGCTATGCGGTCAGTAATCACCCAGACTACTCATCCATGTCGGACGATCAGAAACTTCATGCAATGGAACACGAGCTGTACTATCTGCGCCATGAAATGGAGTTTCTAAAAAAAATTTTAAAACCCGACAAGGATATAAAGTAGGAGGGCTCATCATGGAAAAAACATCTTACAAGTACGAGGTCATCCATAACACTCTTGAGGATTCACCAGGTGTGTTCAGTGTGTCGATTCTATGTGAACTTGCTGGTGTTTCACGCTCAGGGTATTATGCTTGGTTAAAAGCTGCCCCGGCGCGAGAAGCACGTGAATTACAGGATAAGGGCGACTTTGAGCTAATTCTTGCCATATATAAAAAACGTGGTTATTCAAAAGGCGCAAGAAGTATTTATATGGGACTTCTGCACATGAATCCTCCGGTGGTAATGAATATCAAAAAAATCCGAAGGCTGATGAAGAAGTACCATCTCTTCTGCCCAATCAGGAAGGCGAATCCTTACCGTAGAATGGCGAAAGCTATCAAAACGAGTAACTATGCCGATAATCTCTTGCAGCGTGAGTTCGAATGTTATGGTCCACGATATGTTCTGTTGACGGATATAACTTACATCCCATACAATGGGGAATTCGCCTATTTATCGACCATCCTTGACGCATACACAAAGCAGATACTGGCCTATGTATTGAGCGATTCGCTGGAAATCGATTTTGTTAAAGAAACCGTTGAAAACCTAATCAGAGATCACGGAATCTCATTGCACAAGGAAACTCTGATTCACAGCGATCAAGGCAGTCATTATACTAGCACCACGTTTATACAAATCATTGAAAACTGTGACTTACGCAGATCGATGTCCCGACGAGGTAACTGCTGGGACAATTCGCCGCAAGAAAGTTTCTTTGGTCATATGAAGGATCATATTCTTGATAAGGTTAAGGGATGTACTGAATTCCAGCAGATTAAAGATATCGTTGATGATTACATAGATTACTACAACAACGAGGCGTATGTATGGGAGCTTTGTATGCTCTCGCCGAATGAATACTATAACTTTATAACTACTGGAGTATATCCGCTTTCTATTGCCAATCCTCCTCAAGTTCCACAGATTCTCAAGGAACCTTCAGAATTAGGAACTAAGCAAGGCAATATAGATTAAGGACTATACCCACACAGATAACCATACAAAAAACTCATTGTACGAATGTCAGGATTCTGCAAAAACTTATTGTACGAATCCTGGAATTCTACTAAAACTCAGTGTCCAAATTTTTAAAAAATAAAAAACTAAATGTCCTTGACATGGGGTACACTTTAATTCACCTTTTTGGTGTGGGAAGTTTGAGTAAATAAAGTATAATATCCATGAATAATGACTCCTTTAGAT
>JAXJXL010000008.1:0-2602 GCA_036307525.1 Faecalimonas sp. | reverse complement strand
GGGTATTTCACGCTCAGATACGGCTTCAAGTCGTTTTAACATTACCCGTAATCGCAGTTTATATGTAGTTGAACAAAATCGCTGCGCGATGGCCTGCCAAGGCTATCGCCCTCTTTTTTTCTTAGAAAAACAGTGACAAGAACGTCCCAAGATAGTATTGTTAAAGCACGACCTAAAAACAAACTTCAAACACGGGCTTAGTCCCAGCAACTGCCTATGAAAAGAATATCATCTTTAGGCTGCTTTCACAAGCAGTTTTATTTTGCAAATGCGCCTCCATGATAGGTAGTTACTGTTATTATTACTACTTTTATTTCATGGAGGTTTTTTATGTACGAATCATATATTAATAAAATCGAAGATGTCGGAAAGCTTAGAAATCTTAAGCCTAAAACTATTACTCTTTACCAGAAAAATGTTTCTCGTTTTTTGAATTACATCAAAAAAAATCCCGAAGAACTGACTTGCGAAGATGCCAGAAATTATCTTCTCCATTTACAAGGCAAAGGAGACAAAGCTTCTACACTTAACAATAACAATGGTTCGCTTGTATTTTTTTATAAACGTGTCTTAGGTAAGCTATGGGATGATAACTTAGTACCTCGAGCCATTAACGATTATGCTGTTCCGGAAGTTCTTTCTTTTCATGATGTTGAGAAACTTTTAAATGCAACGGAAGATTTAAAATACAAAGCTATTTTTGCAATCATGTATTCCTCCGGCTTACGCATTTCAGAAGTATTACATTTGCACTATGAAGATATTTCAAGAAAAAATATGCAGATTTATATACGAGACTCTAAAACTCATACAGCTCGTTATGCACTATTGTCCAAGAGAGCTCTCGATATTCTTACTGAATATTGGTTCACTTGTGGAAGACCTACCGGAATTCTTTTTCCCAACAAGTGGACTGGTGAATATCTCACAACTTCCGGTCCAAGACTTGTTTTCAAAAAGTCTTTAAAGATTGCCGGCCTTCCTCACAGTATACGCATGCATTCTCTGCGACACAGCTATGCAACTCATCTTTTGGAAGATGGTGTTGATATAAGATATATTCAAACCTTGTTAGGACATCGTTCCCCTAAGTCCACTGAAATCTATCTTCATGTTAGCAACAAGGCATTATTAGGTGTTCAGAGCCCTTTTGATAAGAGAGCTGGTGAAATAAATGGTTAATCCTACAGTACAGGATATATTTCACCGGTTTTATCCACTCTATTTAGAGCAGTATTCTCCTTCTCCTCAGCAAGCAAAGGTGGCTCATTGTATTATCAATTGCAAAACCGGAGCTTATGGTGTTAACGTACAATTCTGTGAAGACTGTGGACATCCACAGATTCACTATAATTCCTGTCGTAACAGATGCTGTCCCATGTGCCAGGCGCTCCCAAAAGAAAAATGGATGGATAAACGTCGTGAAGATGTTCTCGAAGCTCCTTACTTCCATGTGGTATTTACAGTCCCACAGGAATTAAACTCTTTAATCTACAGCAACCAGCAACTTCTGTATGATGCACTGTATCATTCTGTTTCTGCAACTATCAATGAGTTAACAGCCGATACAAAGCATCTCGGTGCAAGGGTGGGATATATTTGTGTGTTACACACCTGGGGATCCGAAATGAATTATCATCCTCATATTCATGTTATCCTGCTTGGCGGTGGCCTGACTGCTAAAAATCAGTGGCGTGATAAAGGTGAAGAATTCTTCCTTCCGGTAAAGATTTTGTCAAAGCTGTTTCGTGGTAAATATATGGATGAGCTCAAACGCTTGTGGAATGAGAAGAAGCTTCAGTTTCATGGAAGTAGTGAAAAATATCGCAATCATTATGCTTTCAAAGAATTGCTGAATACCTGTTATGAAAAAGACTGGATTCCTCATTGCAAGAAAACCTTCAATGGTGCACAGTCTGTCATTAATTATCTCGGTAAGTATACACATAGAATTGCCATCAGCAATCATCGTATCATTCGCATGGACGAAAATACTGTTACTTACTATGTGAAGGATTATCGTGAAGAAGGCAAATGGAAAGAATATACCATTTCCGGAATTGAATTTATCCGCAGGTTTCTTATGCATGTGCCACCAAAGCGCTTTGTAAGAATCAGACACTACGGATTACTATGTACACGAAGTAAGACTCAGCATCTGACATTATGTCGGAATCTCCTTGGCTGTAAGCAGTATCTGTCAAGGCTAAAAGATATGGAAGCACCACAGATGCTGGAAACACTCTATGGTATCAAGGTTACTGTCTGTAAATGCTGTGGTGGTCATCTGGGGAAACCACAACAACGAATACCTCTTCGAATTTAAAAATAGATTTTATACTTTTGCAAAAACCTCTTTAATGAGGTCTATTTGTCGTGCCATGATTTTACGAAATCAATTTGTAACACAACTATCATAACCAGAACTTCTTCTCATTATGATAAAAGAGTAAGGATTGAAAGTCCATACATATCGGCTACACGAACGCTTACTTTGTTCACTTTGGCAAAATCAAACGCGGCGCAAACGAAAGGGCAGTTTTTCTATATTTAAAGACTGCTTTTTCGTTTACGCCGCTATTGATTGTAGCCTAAAGAAGTT
>JAXJXL010000007.1:0-2569 GCA_036307525.1 Faecalimonas sp. | reverse complement strand
AATAAATCTGACCTGTTAAACCATAGATCATGCGTTTCGCATCATAGTACCCCAACTTGAAATTTCGTCTGCTGCGCTGATTCTCAAATTCAATAATACTTCCCAGCTTTACTTTTGGCGCAATCTCATACAGCATAGTATCTTCTGCGACTCTTGCTTTTTGTACCCTGCCCGGTCCATAGATGCGAATCTGAATAATATCCTTGTATCCACGTTCAATTAAAGAGTTAATAGGAAAATTATTAATAATTCCTCCATCGATATATGTTTGGCCATGCAGCTTTTCATTTTTAAATCCAAATAAATAGGCGCTTGCAAGAAGGAAATCCTCCAACAGACCTTCCGGAATGTCATGAATGCTAATGTCTATTTCCTTCATGTGTGTAACTGAGAACGTCAGCAGACATAGTTCAATCCCAGACTCACGTATCTTCTGTTCGTCAACATGTTGGTGTATCAGGTTCCGTAGGGGCGTGATGTCCACACCCCCATCCGAAATAATTTGCAATGCCTTTCGCAAAATATCACGGATACTATTCTCCCGATTGAATAAACCTTCCATCCAAACATCATCAATATCCATCACTTGCGAAAATGTCATCTCATTCCATATCTGTTCTGCCTTTTCCACATCACCCATACAGATAAGTGCTCCATTTAACGCACCTACCGATGTACCCGCCACAGCATTTACCTTCACGCCGGCTTCTGAAAGAGCCTTCCACGCCCCCATTTGATATGCACCTCTTGCACCACCGCCATCAAGAACAATACTATATTCTTTTGTCAAATCAATTACCGGTACCATGATGTCCCTCCTATCACAACGCGCAAGGGGTGCACCGCTGTACACCCCTCCTTCGTATCTCTTATTCTTCCTTTGCCACTTCAACAATTGACTTTGTAAGACCTGCTATTCCCTGAATCTCTGATGGGATAATAATCTTAGTTGCTTTTCCATCTGCTGCCTTCTCGAATGCTTCTAAACTCTTAATTGTAAGCACTGCTTCATCTGCTCCGGCTTCCTTCAAGAAACGAATACCGTCTGCATTCGCCTGTTGCACTTTTAAGATAGCTTCTGCCTGACCTTCAGCTTCACGAATCCTTCTTTCTTTTTCAGCCTCTGCTCGAAGAATCGCTGATTGCTTCTCTGCTTCCGCTTCCAAAATAACAGATTGTTTATTACCTTCTGCCACAAGAATGGTGGATTTCTTTTCACCCTCTGCTCGAAGAATCGCTTCACGACGTTCACGTTCTGCCTTCATCTGTTTTTCCATGGCATCTTGAATCGCTGCCGGTGGGATGATGTTCTTAAGTTCCACACGATTTACTTTAATGCCCCATGGGTCCGTTGCCACGTCCAAAGAAGCACGCATTTTTGTATTGATAGTTTCTCTGGATGTTAATGTCTGGTCTAACTCCAAATCACCAATAATATTACGAAGTGTTGTTGCAGTCAGATTCTCAATCGCCATAATTGGATTAGCCACACCATAACAGAACAGCTTTGGATCTGTTATCTGATAGAACACAACGGTATCAATTCTCATAGTAACATTATCCTTTGTAATAACCGGTTGCGGTGCAAAGTCAACTACCTGCTCCTTCAAATCAACTCTTCTCGCTACACGCTCGATAATTGGAATTTTAAAATGTAAACCTACACCCCAGGTTGCCTGATACGCACCAAGTCTTTCCACAACCAAAGCCTGTGCCTGTTCTACAATCTTTACACATGACAAAAGCAATGCCACAACAATAACTACCAAAACTATCCCTAAGAATCCCAATAAATTTTCCATGAATTAATCCTCCTCTTTCTTCACAATTAACTTCACACCTTGAATACCTTCAATGGATACAACAGTGCCCGCTTCAATAACCGCTATCGGGTCTTCTACCTTAGCTGACCATTCCATTCCGTTTACTTCCACTCGTCCGGTTCCATGAAGGGTATCAATTGTTTCAAGAACAACTGCCCTTTGACCAATCAGTCTATCCGCATTCGTCTTCTGACGTTCCTGGTTAAAAAACTTAATGGCTATCGGTCTTGTGAGAACCAACAACAAAATGGACACCAATAAAAACACGATAATCTGCACCGGCAGCCCTAATCCTGCAAATGCTAAAATAAATGCCACAAGTGCTCCACCTGCAAACCACACAGTTGTCAATCCCATTGTAAATATTTCAATAATCAAAAGAACTACAAATAGAATTAACCAAAATATTGTTTCCATACTTCTCGCCTCACTTTCAACTTCTTGATATACATATTTTACTACACTCGACTTTAGAATTCAACAAAACAAAAAAAAGAGACAGAATTTAATTTTTCTGTCTCCTTAAAACTCCCCTATTAACTAAAGTAGTGGTCACCTAATTTAAAATTACCTCTTCGTGTATTAAAGAACAATGCACCATTTACTGGATCCTGTCCTTCAAATGCATCCTCTGCTGCATCATAACATGCACTTGGAATCTTACCGCTTCTAAGAATACGTGCAAGTTTTCCTGTCATTGCAGGTGTAAATTGTCCTCTTTGATAAATAACTCCTTCTAAAGAGTT
>JAXJXL010000006.1:0-18997 GCA_036307525.1 Faecalimonas sp. | reverse complement strand
GTACCAAGTGACATAATAACAGTATCTAATTCCATTTCAAACTCAGAGCCTTCCACTACAACCGGACGTCTTCTTCCGGAAGCATCTGGTTCCCCTAGTTCCATCTTCACACATTTCATACCTTTCACATACCCATTTTCATCCACAAGGATTTCGGTTGGATTTGTCAACAGATTGAAGATAACGCCCTCTTCTTTTGCGTGATGTACTTCTTCCACACGAGCTGGGAGTTCTTCCTCGCTACGACGATATACAATATGTACATCTGCACCAAGACGAAGTGCAGTTCTAGCAGCATCCATAGCTACGTTTCCACCGCCAATAACCGCAACTTTTGTACCTGCAGCAATTGGTGTATCATAAGACTCATCAAAAGCCTTCATCAAGTTATTTCTTGTCAAATATTCATTTGCTGAGAACACGCCGTTTGCATTTTCTCCAGGAATGCCCATGAATTTTGGAAGTCCTGCACCGGAACCGATAAATACAGCCTCAAAGCCTTCATCTTCGATTAACTGGTCAATGGTAGTTGATTTACCAATTACAACGTTTGTTTCGAAATTAACGCCTAATTCTTTTACTTTATCAATTTCTTTAGCAACGACTTTTTGTTTTGGTAAACGGAATTCCGGAATACCATACACAAGCACTCCACCAAGTTCATGTAGCGCCTCAAATACAGTTACTTCATATCCCATTTTTGCAAGGTCACCTGCACAAGTTAGACCCGCTGGACCGGAACCGATCACTGCTACTTTATGACCGTTTGTACTTTCTGCCTTTTCTGGTTTGATATCATTTTCCAACGCATAATCAGCAACAAATCTTTCCAATTTACCGATTGATACCGGTTCACCCTTTAAACCACGGATGCATTTGCCTTCACACTGAGATTCTTGTGGACATACACGACCACAAACTGCAGGAAGTGCTGAAGATTTACCAATAATCTTGTAAGCTTCTTCGAATTCACCTGTCTTTACTTTGCTGATAAATCCTGGAATGTCAATTGCTACCGGACAGCCTTGCACACATTTTGCATTCTTACAACCGATACATCTGGAAGCTTCTTCCATTGCCTCTTCCTTGTTATATCCGTAACATACTTCTTCAAAGTTTGTTGCGCGTACCTTTGGGTCTTGTTCTCTTACAGGAACTTTCTTTAATACATCAGCCATTATTCGTCACCTCCACAATGTCCACATCCGCCGTGATGTGTATCACCTTCTTGAACCTTCAACAATGCACGACCTTCTTTGGTCTTGTACATTTGTTGTCTCTTCATTGCCTGGTCAAAATCTACTAAATGACCATCGAATTCCGGTCCGTCAACACATGCGAATTTCACTTCGTTTCCTACTTGCAGACGACACGCTCCACACATTCCTGTTCCATCCACCATAATTGGATTCATACTTACGATTGTAGGAATTTCCAGTTTCTTTGTTGTAAGACATGCAAATTTCATCATAATCATTGGTCCAATTGCAACGCAAAGGTCGTATTTCTTGCCTTCCTCATTTACCAACTGTTCAATCTTTGATGTCACCATGCCGGCATGTCCGTACGAGCCGTCATCTGTACATGGATAATAATTTCCTGCAACCGCCTTCATTTCTTCTTCTAAGATTAATAAATCTTTTGTTTTTGAGCCAACAATAACATCCGCTTTAATTCCGTGATTATGTAACCACTTCACCTGTGGATAAACAGGGGCTGCGCCAACACCACCGGCTACAAAAAGAATGTTTTTCTTCTTTAATTCTTCAATATCTTCATTTACAAATTCTGATGCACATCCCAAGGGACCAACAAAGTCTCTAAAGTAATCTCCCTCTTTTAAATGTGCCATTTTTTCTGTAGATGCTCCAATTGTCTGTAAAACAATCGTTACTGTTCCCGCTTCTCTATCATAATCACAGATTGTAAGAGGAACTCTCTCTCCCTTTTCATCAATCTTAACGATTACAAATTGTCCTGGTTCACAATGTTTCGCTACTCTTGGCGCTTCAACATCCATAAGATAGATGTTATTTGCCAACACTTCCGCTCTTTTAATTTGATACATGATATGCCTCCTATCACATGTTTTTCATTAGTTTTATCATACCCTTTATGGAATGAAAATTCAATAATTATTATGCTATTGTCGCACAGTTTCTACGCAGTTGTTCATAAGCATGGCAATTGTCATTGGCCCTACCCCACCCGGTACTGGCGTGATGGCACTTACCTTTTCAATTACATCATCAAAATCCACATCACCGCAGAGTTTGTTGTTCTCATTTCGATGAATACCTACATCTATGACTACTGCCCCTTCTTTTACATACTCAGCAGTCACAAATTTCGGTTTTCCAATCGCCGCTACGAGAATATCCGCGCGTTTTGTTATCTCTTTTAAGTCTTTTGTTCTGGAATGTGTAATGGTTACTGTCCCGTTTTCACGAAGTAATAACATGGCCATAGGTTTTCCTACAATATTACTTCTGCCTATGACAACACATTCCTTGCCTTCGATTTCAATATTGGAACGCTTGAGTAATTGAATCACTCCCGCCGGTGTACATGGCAAGAACCCTTTGCTTCCAATACACATATTTCCCACTGTTTCCGGATGAAATCCGTCTACGTCTTTTTCAGGGGCGATTGCATGGATGACTGTATTTTCATCAATATGTTTTGGCAATGGTAGCTGTACCAGAATGCCATTTACCATTTCGTTATGATTTAACTCATCAATAATTGTCAGCAGCTCTTCCTGTGTAATTTCTTCTTCTAACTCGTAAGAGAGAGATTCAATACCAATATATGCACATGCTTTCTTTTTATTATTAACATACACGCAAGAAGCAGGGTCATTTCCAACTTGAATTACTGCCAAACACGGAGTAATGCCTTTTGCCTTTAACTCTAAAACCTCTATTTTTAACTCATCTTTAATTTGTGAAGATATCAATTTGCCATCAATTAATTGCGCCATAGTTTTCTTATCTCCTAGAATAATCCGGTAATTACACCGTCTTCGTTTACATCAATACCATTTGCAGCAGGAACTTTTGGAAGTCCCGGCATTGTCATAATTGCTCCTGTAAGTGCAACAACAAATCCTGCGCCAGCATTTACATATACTTCTCTGATATGAATCTTAAAGTTTGTCGGTCTTCCAAGTAATGCTGCATCATCAGATAGTGAATACTGATTTTTAGCCATACAGATTGGTAAATTACCATATCCCATATCTGTAATCTTAGCCAATTGCTTGTCGGCTGCAGGAGCAAATTCAACACCGTCAGCACCGTAGATTTCTCTTGCAATGGTCTCAATCTTTTCTTTCAAGGAAAGTTCATCTTCATAAATCGGCTTGAAATTACTTTCTTTTGTTTCTAATGTATGGATTACCTTTTCTGCTAAAGCAACTCCGCCTTCGCCACCTTTTGCCCATACTTCAGAAAGTGCAAACTCACATCCTCTTTCTTCGCAGAAATTACGGATAAATTCATATTCTGCTTCTGTATCCGTTACAAAAGAGTTTAAAGTAACAACTACAGGAACACCGAATTTTTGAACATTTTCAATATGTTTTTCTAAATTAACAATACCTTTTGCAAGAGCTTCTAAATTTTCTTCGTTCAAGTCTTTCTTAGCAACACCACCGTTGTATTTTAATGCACGAACTGTAGCAACCAAAACAACTGCATCTGGTTTCAATCCACTCATTCGACATTTGATATCCATAAATTTCTCAGCACCAAGGTCTGCGCCAAATCCTGCTTCTGTAATTGTAATATCTGCCAGTTTTAATGCCATTTTTGTAGCAATAACACTGTTGCAGCCGTGTGCAATGTTTGCAAATGGTCCACCATGTACTAAAGCTGGTGTATGCTCCAATGTCTGAATCAGATTTGGTTTGATTGCATCCTTAAGAAGTGCCGTCATAGCACCTGTTGCCTGTAATTGTTCTGCTGTGACAGGTTCTCCTGCAAAATTATATGCAACCACAATTTTTCCAAGACGTGCTTTCAAATCATTAATATCGCTGGCAAGACAAAGAATTGCCATGATTTCAGACGCAACTGTAATGACAAAATGATCTTCGCGAACCATTCCATCCATCTTATTTCCAAGTCCAACCACCACATTACGAAGCACACGGTCATTCATGTCAAGACAACGTTTCCAAACAATTTGTCTTGGGTCGATTTGAAGTGCATTTCCTTGTTGGATGTGGTTATCAAGCATTGCAGCCAATAAGTTGTTCGCGGAAGTAATTGCATGGAAATCTCCAGTAAAGTGAAGGTTTAAGTCCTCCATTGGAACAACCTGGGCATATCCACCTCCGGCCGCACCACCTTTCACACCAAAACATGGTCCTAAGGAAGGCTCACGCAGTGCAATAATGGCCTTCTTATTTAGTTTGGCCATGGCCTGTCCAAGTCCCACAGAGGTTGTTGTTTTCCCTTCCCCTGCCGGTGTTGGATTAATTGCTGTAACAAGTACTAATTTACCGTTTGGGCGGTCTTTCATTTCTTCCCATAAATCATCTGATAATTTGGCTTTATATTTACCATACAGCTCCAAATCATCTTCTTTGATTCCAAGACTGGCCGCAACCTCCTTGATTGGTTTCATCACCGCTTCCTGTGCAATCTGAATATCTGTCTTCATTATGATTCCTCCTCATGTTTCCCTTGTATTTATACGTACTCGTCAATGTATTCTTCAAATTGTTCCATTGACATTAAAACTTTTCTTGGTTTGGTTCCTTCTTCCGGACCTACCACACCTGCTTCTGCAAGTTGATCCATAATTCTGGCTGCACGGTTAAAACCAATCTTAAACTTTCTCTGCAGCATTCCGATAGAACCTTTATCACTTTCAATTACAAATTGTCCTGCATAGATAAAATATTCATCTCTATCATCAGCACCGCCATCTGCAAATCCGCCACCGGAATTTGTCTGCGCGGAATTAATATGATTGGTGATATCCTCGTTGTACTGCGCACCGTCACCGTTACTTACCAAATAATCGACTACTGCCTGCACTTCCTGATCCGATACAAATGAGCCTTGTACACGGGCTGGCTTTGGATAACCTGCCGGATAGAATAACATATCGCCTTTGCCAAGCAGTTTTTCAGCCCCATTCATATCAATAATGGTTCGAGAATCTACACCCGATGACACTGAAAATGCAATTCTTGAAGGCATATTTGCCTTAATCAAACCGGTAATAACATTAACGGATGGACGCTGTGTTGCAACTACCAAGTGAATACCACAGGCTCTTGCAAGTTGTGCCAAACGACAGATTGCATCTTCTACTTCACCCGGTGCAACCATCATAAGGTCTGCCAATTCGTCTACAATAATTACAATCTGTGGCAATTTTTGCGGTTTTTCTTCTTGTGTCTCGATATCCTGCACGGATTCTACTTTTGCATTATACCCTTTCAAATCACGCACATTGTAATCGGCAAAGAGTTGATAACGTCTTGTCATCTCCGCCACAGCCCAGTTTAATGCGCCGGCTGCCTTTTTAGGATCTGTCACAACTGGAATTAACAAATGTGGAATTCCATTGTATACCTTGAGTTCAACCACCTTCGGGTCAATCATAATCATTTTTACTTCTTCCGGACTTGCTTTGTATAAAATACTCATGATTAATGTATTAATACAAACAGATTTACCGGAACCGGTAGCACCTGCAATTAAAACATGAGGCATCTTGGCAATATCCGCCACGACAACCTTTCCTGCGATATCTCGTCCCGCCGCAAAAGCAATCTTGGATGGATGTGTTTTAAATTCGCTGGATTCTAACAAATCACGAAGCATAACTGCCGTGTTTTCCTTGTTTGGAACTTCAATACCAACTGCCGCCTTACCGGGAATCGGTGCTTCAATACGAATATCAGAAGCAGCTAAATTTAACTTAATATCATCTGCAAGCCCAACAATTTTGCTAACCTTGACACCCATTTCCGGTTGTAATTCAAAACGTGTCACCGACGGACCGCAGCTAACATTCGTTACTGTTGCTTTTACATTGAAGGTCTGCAATGTTTGCTCCAATTTGCGAGCTGTTTCTCTCAAATATGTATCAGAATCGCCACCAGATGCTTTTCCTCTCGTCAATAAATTCATTGGTGGAAATTTATATGCTTTTTTCGGTTTATCAACGTTCTTTTTTATTTCCTTTTCAACGTTCTCTGCTTCTGTAGCAGCGTTTTCACGACTTTCAATGGTGCTTCTTCTTTTTCTTATAACCGGTTCTTCTTTTTCAGGTTCTACAAAATCTTCCTCTTCTGCAACCGGTGTGGCTCTGTCTATCACAAGCTCCGCTGGTTTTTCAGGTAAAAACAACGTATCTTGTGAACCAGCAGGCGGCTCAATCTCGTGCATATCATCCACAGTCGGTGCAGTTTTATCAAGTGTTGTGTTAAAGGATACGCCAGAAACAACTTTGTCAACACGTTTCTGTTTCTCCACACGTTGTTTTTCGCTTGATTCTCTCCTGCGTTTTGCATCCTCTTTTGCTGTCTGGTATACTTTTTCGCCCTCTGTTTTAACCATGCCAACAAAAGATTTCCCTGTAAGAAGAACAAATGAAATAATAAATAAAACAATAACAACAATATATGTACCAACAACACCAATAGCAGGACACAAAAGATTTACGAGCAATCCTCCCAACCAGCCACCACCATCCTTGTGCATGCTGGATATAATATAAATATCTTTTAATGTGCTTCCCGCATCATATCCATTAATAATTAATTGAAATAATGTGCAACACATTAAGAATACAGCCAGACAGGAAACCGCTTTGAAATAAGCTTGTTTGTTACCCTTGTTCGATAAAACAAATGTAACACCTATAAATACTAATATTGGAACAATATATGCCATAAAACCAAATACACCAAATAAAAATGCAGATAACGCATCTCCAATGAAACCACCTATCCCAAAATGAGAAATCATTGCAAAGATACAAACTGCCAAAGATACTAATATTGTGATTTCATCACGCATAAAATTTTGTTTATTATC
The DNA here is from genome assembly GCA_036307525.1 of Faecalimonas sp. GTDB lineage: Bacteria > Bacillota > Clostridia > Lachnospirales > Lachnospiraceae > Faecalimonas. Next base: position 11,936 of record JAXJXL010000006.1, on the reverse strand, counting down.
TTTTGTATTCTTTGTACTTTTTTTGCTATTTGTACTTTTTCTTTTCTTTGTCGATGCCATGAGTATCCCCCTTGTCTCTTAACTATACTATTATAGCATTATTGGAAACTTGTGTCATCACTAATTTTCATCATTCTTCCATATTGTCAATCAATTCATGCAATTTCTGAAAGGCTTCCTTGATTCCACCAACTTCGTTAATCAAACCTTCTTTCACAGCATCTTCACCTTCAAGCATTGTTCCTACATCCTTAACAAGTTCTGTTGGATTTAGCATTAACTCTTCCACACGCTTTTGTGAAATATTAGAATGCGTAGAAATAAATTTAGTAATTCTGTCTTGAGTTTTAATCATATTCATTAAGCTTTGCTGCACGCCAATAAACATACCATTTGAACGAACCGGGTGTATTACCATGGTTCCACTTGGTACAATAAATGAGTAGTCTGTTGCAACAGCCAAAGGACCTCCAATGGAATGACTTCCGCCAAGCACTAAAGAAACAGTTGGTTTGCTTAGGGAGGCTATCATTTCCGCTATTGCCAGCCCTGCCTCAACATCACCGCCAAGGGTATTTAATAAAAAAAGGGCTCCATCTATCTCTTTCGTTTCTTCCAATTCTGCTAATTGTGGTAATAAATGATCATATTTTGTGGATTTTGTATTATTTGATGCTACATCATGTCCTTCAATTTCGCCTATGATTGTAAACACTTTAATTTTATGTTTCTGATTGCCGTTTTCCAATTCTATGGTTCCGGTTTCTTTTATTTCTTCTTGTTGTTGATTATCCATACATGCATACTTCCTTTATATTTGTTAATAAAATGATTAATACCTGTAGTATGCCATCATTTTCTGAAAATATAAGTTATATAAAAAGGAGGCAAGATTTTAATAAAAATCTTGCCCCCTACCATTGCCATTTCTTAAACACAATCCAATGCTTGTTTTAAGTCATCTATAATATCTTCAATATTTTCGGTTCCAACACTGAAACGAATTAAGTCTGGTTGTACACCTGCTTCTAATAATTCTTGGTCATTCATCTGACGATGTGTATGGCTTGCAGGATGAAGCACACAGCTTCTGGAGTCTGCAACGTGGGTTACGATTGCAATCATCTTCAGTGCATCCATCATCTTCACACATGCATCTCTTCCACCCTTTACACCAAATGTAATGACGCCACAGGTTCCGTTTGGCATATATTTCTGTGCCAAATCATAATACTTGTCACCTTCTAAAGAAGGACAGTTCACCCATGCAACCTTTTCATGTGACTGTAAAAATTTTGCTGCATTGACAGCATTTTCACAGTGTCTTGGCATTCTAAGATGTAATGTTTCCAGACCAAGATTCAGTAAAAACGCATTTTGCGGAGACTGAATAGAGCCCAAGTCTCTCATCATCTGTGATGTTGCCTTTGTTATGTAAGCACCCTTACCAAATCGTTCTGTGTATATAAGTCCGTGATAGGTTTCATCCGGAGTCGTAAGTCCCGGAAACTTTTCTGCATGTGCATCCCAGTCAAAATTACCACTATCTACAATGCATCCACCAACTGCAGTTGCATGACCATCCATATATTTGGTAGTTGAATGTGTAACAATATCTGCACCCCATTCAAACGGCCTACAGTTAATTGGTGTTGCAAATGTATTATCGATAATAAGCGGAACCCCATGTGCGTGCGCTACCTTTGCGAATTTTTCAATATCAAGTACATTAAGTCCCGGGTTTGCAATTGTTTCACCCACAACAGCTTTTGTGTTGTCTTGGAATGCTGCACTTAATTCTTCTTCCGAGCAATCCGGGTCAACAAAAGTTGCACTAATGCCCATTTTACGAATGGTGTGCGCGTATAAATTATATGTACCCCCATATACGGCTGATGAACAGATAATATGGTCTCCTGCTTCTGCAATATTCATGATTGCATAGAAGTTTGCTGCTTGGCCTGAAGATGTAAGCATCGCAGCCACGCCGCCTTCCATATCACAAATCTTTGCCGCTACCGCATCGTTAGTCGGATTCTGCAGTCTGGTATAGAAATACCCCGAATCTTCTAAATCAAAGAGTTTTCCCATAGCATCGCTATTTTCATACTTAAAAGTAGTGCTTTGGTATATTGGAATCACTCTTGGCTCCCCATTCTTTGGTGTGTATCCAGATTGAATACATTTTGTTTCAATTCTATAATTGCTCATCTTGTCTTTCCTCCATCTGTCTATTCATCCCAGTTGTGATATACTTCTTGAACATCGTCGTCTTCCTCCAACAGATCTAATGTTTTTTGGATATTTTTAATATCCTTTTCATCGGTTAATTCTACATAGGTCTGTGGAATCATAGTTACTTCTGCGTTTACCATTGGAATTCCTGCTTTTTCTAACGCAAGACGTACTTCACTAAAAGAATCCGGATCTGTTAAAATTTCAAAGCTGTCTTCCTCTTCTATGAAATCTTCAGCACCAGCATCTAAAGCCGTCATCATCAAATCATCCGCATCCAATTCACATTCTTCTTTATCTACGATAATTTGACCTTTCTTATCAAACATAAATGAAACGCATCCAGATGTTCCAATGTTACCATTTCCCTTTGTAAATGCATTTCGGACATTTGATGCAGTACGATTTCTATTGTCTGTCAGTGTTTCTACAATAATTGCAGTTCCATTTGGACCATATCCTTCATATGTAATATGTTCGTAGTTGGAAGCATCTGCATCACCAATTGCTTTTTTAATGCTTCTTTCAATGTTATCGTTAGGCATGTTGTTTGCCTTCGCTTTTGCAATCACATCACGAAGTCGGCTGTTGTTTGCAGGGTCTGCTCCGCCACCTTCCTTTACTGCCACAGCAAGCTCTCTACCGATTTTTGTAAAGATTTTACCCTTCGCTGCATCGTTCTTTTCCTTTTTATGTTTAATGTTAGCAAATTTTGAATGTCCTGACATTTCTTTTCCCTCTTTTCATTTTATCTAAAACACCTGTTCATTCTAACACTCTTTTATCAATTTGTACAGTTTTATTAGTTATGTAATTCCAAACTAACTCTCAATGCATTTTCAACCTGACACATTAATTTGTTATCTACATGACAAATAAAATCTTTCAATCTCTGTTTATCAATGGTTCGCACCTGCTCCAACAGTACGACTGAATTTTTTACGAGATGATATTTACTCGCATCAATTTCCACATGTGTAGGCAGCTTCGCCTTGTTCATCTTAGAAGTAATTGCTGCACAGATTACTGTCGGACTATGTCGGTTTCCTACATCATTTTGTATTATCATTACAGGGCGAATACCACCCTGCTCCGAACCAACAACGGGACTTAAATCTGCATAAAAAATATCTCCACGTTTAATTTGCACTTATTTTCACACTCCGATTAATTAAGATATTTTCATTATTTCCCTCTTTTTCGGATGTATTCAAATAAACTTATTTTTAAGCAAAATAATCCACTTGTTCTAAAATTTTCCCGTCTTTTACAAATACTCGTGGTATTCGCTTACCTAAATCACAGACAAATTCATAGTTAAATCTACCTGATAATTCACTTAATTCTTCCACTGTAATTGTTTCGTTTCCATCCTTGCCAATCAAAGTTACGGCATCACCGAAACTTACACCATCAATGTCTGTAACATCAACCATAAATTGGTCCATGCATACACGACCTACAATTGGGGCCTTTTTCCCCCGAATCAGTACATATCCTACATTTGACAGATTTCTTGGATATCCATCTGCGTAACCAACAGGAATTGTTGCAATTTTCATTCTGTCCTCGGATAAATATGTACCTCCGTAACTGATCGGCGTTTTTGCATCAATCCCCTTCACAAATGCCACATGGCTCTTTAGAGACAACGCCGGTTTCAAGATAACCTTCTCCTTACACACATCTTCCGAAGGATACAGACCATAGGTAGAGATTCCCGACCTAACCAAATCGAAATTTGCTTCAGGAACATCTATAATTGCTGCACTGTTCGCGCAATGCTCATATTGGAATGTTACATGATTCTCTTTTAATCTTTCTGTCATCCAAATAAAATCCCTGATTTGCTTTTGCGTAAATGTTTTATCTATTTCATCTGCTTTTGCAAAATGTGTGAAAATGCCTTCCATGCAGACATTATTTAATCCTGCAATTCTCGTTATGGACTCAACAGATTCCTTGCTCACATCAAATCCCAGCCTTGTCATGCCAGTATCCAATTTAATATGCATATAAGCCGTCATGTTTTCTTGTTCTGCCATATGCGAAATAGCCTCAGCCATCTCTTCTGTATACACGTTCATGCGAATACTATGCTTCAGCATTTCCATATATTGATCAGGGAATACACATCCAAGAACTAAAATTGGTTTTTGGATGCCTTCGGTTCTTAATACAATTGCTTCGTCTAAAGTAGCTACAGCAAACCCCCAGACATAAGGAACCTCTTCCAACATCTGCGCAATAGGAACAGCACCATGTCCATAACCATCTGCCTTGATAACTGCCATCATTTTTGTACTTGGATTCAAATTCTGCTTCATGCGCTCCATATTAGAAGTAATTGCATCTAAATCAATTCTCGCATAAACTCTGCTGTATGTCTTCAATCTATTCACCTCTTACATTTATAATTAAACTATATTCCTTTTCCCCAATTTATTGCTTGACCGGAATACAATTTCACATGAAAACGTGCCAGAAAGTATGTATATCATACTCACCCGCACGTTTGTCCTGATAATTATTCTGTAATTCTCTCCCCACTATGACCAATCTTGTACGAGAGTCTCATTAAACTATCTGAAAGATGTACATTTTCTACAATGATGCTTTTCGGTAATTTTAAATCGGTGTGGGCAAAATTCCAAATACCTTTAATCTCTGTATCTGCAAGCAAATCTGCCACTTCACTCGCCTTTGTCTTTGGAATAGTCAATACTGCAATTTCAATATTGTTATCCCTGATAAAATCTTTCAAGTCATCCATCATGCGAATCTGAATGCCGCGAATCGTTACTCCTTCTAGTCTTGGGTTGACATCAAAAATACCTTTCAAAACGAAACCACTTGTTTCAAAAGAGGCGTAATTTGCCAATGCCTGACCAAGATTACCGGCACCTATGATTACGAAATTATGTTTTTCGTCTAGACCAAGAATTTTGCCAATCTCCGTGTGAAGATATTTGACATTATATCCGTATCCTTGCTGTCCAAAACCACCAAAGTTGTTCAAATCCTGTCTTATCTGGGAAGCTGTTACATTCATTTTTTTACTCAAATCACTTGATGAAATGCGTTCCACTTCATTATCAAGTAAATCTCCAAGATAACGGTAATATCGTGGGAGTCTTTGAATGACTGCCTGTGAAATTCCTCTATCTTCCACTTGAATCACCTTCCTGTCTATTTATAACTTGAATTTTATTATATAGAATTGTTTCTTCAAAGTCAATTTTTTCATTGTATTTTATCGACTTTACAGTATAATAGTAAGGAATACATTTATGATATCCAGGAGGTAAGATATGATACTTGCATGCCATAATATATCTAAAGCATTTGGTGACCAGGTTATTGTCAAATCAGGTACCTTTCATATAGAAGAACGTGAAAAAACTGCATTAATCGGGCTGAATGGTGCGGGAAAATCCACCATACTAAAGATGATTATAAAGCAGATAGATACCGATGAAGGCGACATTATTTTATCTAAAGGGAAAACCATTGGTTATTTGTCCCAACATCAAGATTTATCTACTCACCACTCCATTCTTGAGGAACTGAAATCAGCACGTACAGAAATTATAGAAATGGAACGTCAGATTCGAACAATGGAGCTGGAAATGAAGCATTTAGAAGGTGAGCAATTGGAATCTCGCCTTCATTCATATCACCTTTTAACACAACGCTTTGAGCAAGAAAATGGATATGCCTTTCAAAGTGAATTAGTGGGGGTTCTAAAAGGGCTAGGTTTTCGTGAAGAAGAATTTACAAAAGATGTAAACACATTATCCGGTGGTCAAAAAACGCGAGTGGCGTTAGGAAAACTACTTTTAACAAAGCCAGATGTATTACTTTTGGACGAGCCGACAAACCACTTAGACATGAATTCCATTGCATGGCTTGAAAATTACCTATTGAATTATGATGGTGCAGTCCTGATTGTTTCACATGACCGATATTTTTTAAACCGCGTTGTTTCAAAGGTGATTGAGATTGAGCAAGGCAATATTATGATGTTTAAAGGTAATTATTCCGAGTTTGCAGAAAAGAAAAAAATTGTACGCGAAGCGAGAATTAAGGAATATTTGAATCAGCAACAGGAAATTAAACATCAGGAGGCCGTTATAGAAAAATTGCGCTCCTTTAACAGAGAAAAGTCCATTAAGCGCGCGGAGAGCCGCGAAAAAATGTTGGACAAAATGGAACTCATTGAAAAACCAATAGAAAGTCAAGGCGAGTTTCATTTTTCATTGGAGCCATCTTGTGTCAGCGGAAATGATGTTCTATCTGTAGAAAATTTAAGTAAAGCATTCGGTTCAAATCCCCTGTTTCAAAATATATCCTTTGAAATAAAAAGAGGTGAACATGTTGCCATTATTGGTGACAACGGAACCGGAAAAACAACCTTGCTTAAGATATTAAACGAAGTAATTGCTGCTGATTCTGGTGTTTTTAGGCTAGGAACAAAAGTTAAAATCGGCTATTACGATCAAGAACACCATGTTTTACATATGAACAAGACTATCTTTGACGAAATTTCAGATGATTATCCGACTCTTACTAACACACAGATTCGCAACACCCTTGCTGCTTTTCTATTTACAGGTGATGATGTCTATAAATTAATACAAGATTTAAGCGGCGGTGAACGTGGGCGTGTTTCACTCGCCAAATTGATGTTATCCGAAGCCAATTTTCTTATATTGGATGAGCCGACAAACCATTTGGATATTGCATCAAAAGAAATCTTAGAAAAGGCATTAAACGAATATACCGGAACCGTTTTATATGTGTCCCATGACCGTTATTTTATTAATCAGACTGCCACACGAATTCTGGATTTGGTAAACAAGAGTCTTGTAAATTATATCGGTAATTATGATTATTATTTAGAAAAGAGGGATGCATTAACTGCAGCGTATACAGATACAAGTCCTGCAACAGCTGCACAGCCTGCTACTCCTTCTTTATCTGAAACAAAACTAGACTGGAAAGCACAAAAAGAAGAACAGGCAAAAATGCGCAAACGGCAGAACGATTTAAAGAAGGTTGAAGAACGAATTAGTTTGCTTGAGGAAAGGGATGCACAAATCGATATAGAGCTGTCCAACCCCGAAGTGTTTTCAAACAGTGTGAAATGTCAAGAATTATCTACAGAAAAAGCTTCCATTTTGGAAGAACTAGATTCCCTGTATGAAACATGGGAATCATTGGCTGAATAAATCATTTTTTATTTCACTTATTATAGTCTGACTGTTAACGTTGGATATGTCTTCTTTGTAGAAATCGATTACAAAGACAAATGCAAACAGAATTGCCGCTATAATCAGGCGTAAAATAAAAGTGCTATGAGGACGAGCTTCCTCGTCAAATTCATTGTGATACAAGGAATGATAGGTGGAGCTATACCTTGGATGAATGGCAGGTGGCGAACTTTTATCATTATAATTTTTCCGTACATCCTGCAATAGTTTTAATCTTCTTTTTTCAACCTCTGTCATATCACACCTCAGCACTCAAAAAGAGCATATAATATTCTTATAAAATATTATATGCTCTTTTTTTATAAATAGAATTTTTATTATCGGTCTGCTAATTCCTTTACTATATCATCCCAAGTCACTCCACGCTCTACCATGAGAACCATTGCGTGATATAAAAAGTCCGATAATTCGTATTTGATTTCTTCCGGATTCGGATTTTTAGCAGCAATTACAAGCTCTGTTGCCTCTTCTCCTACCTTTTTCAAAATCTTATCAATTCCTTTGTCAAACAAGTAATTGGTATAGGAACCTTCTTTTGGATTTTTCTTTCTGTCCAAAATAGTTGCATATACACTTTCAAATACCTGCAGTGGATTCAGTTCATCGGTATCTGCCTCTACCAGTGGCTGGAAGAAACAAGATTGTGCGCCTGTATGACAGGCTACGCCCACTTGGTCAACCTTGGCTAAGATTGTGTCGTTATCACAGTCTAGTGTCAATGATTTCACATATTGATAATGGCCTGACGTTTCCCCTTTGATCCAGCGTTCCTTACGACTTCTGCTGTAGTATGTCATTTTACCAGTTTTTAATGTATACTCATACGCATCTTGGTCCATGTATGCAAGCATTAATACTTTGCTGGTCTTATAATCCTGAACAATCACGGGAATAAGTCCGTCAGTATTTAATTTGAACTTTGAAAAATCCATCTTACTTTCAAGTAAATCTTCACTGGTGGAAATGCGAATCAATTTCTGCTCGTCAGACATAATAATTGTTTTTAAATCAGTTAAGTTAATCGCAGCTTCTGTATTTAAGCAATTCATAAACAGAACTTCATCGGCGTAGCTTTCTATCAAATCCTTTTTGTCAGAAAATTCATTCTCATCTTCCACTGAAGCAATAATCTTTCCCTTTCCAAAACGCTTAGACACCTCTTCAATGAGTGCAGTCACCTCTGCTTTAGACATATCTACAATTGCTTTTTTTGCACCTGTATATAGAATCTTTTTCACATCCTCTAAGCGCTTTACATTACCTCCGGCAATCATCGGAATGTGAATCTCACGATTGATTTTCTTCATTAAATCAATGGAAAGGTCGTGCTCTTCATCGTTATTTGATAAATCAAACACCAAAAGCTCATATGCACCTGATTCACTATATTTTTTTGCCAGTTCCACAACGTCTTCTGATACAACATTTGCGTCACTGAAACTTCTAACAGCCTTTCCTTGTGCAATATAAACACAAGGAATCTTTCTTTGATAAGTACTCACTTTACAAACTTCCTTTCGTAGACCATACGTCTTTCATTCTTGGTTCTTCCATTGTTGCCATATCTAAGGCCTTTCCTAAAGCTTTAAAAAGCGCTTCTGCCATGTGGTGAGCATTGCCCGGCTCTAATATTTTTAAATGTAAATTCATAGCTGCACTATAGGATAATGCATAGAAAAATTCACGGAACATCTCTGTATCAAAATCGTCTAACTTTCCAATTGGAAATTCTGCCTGAAAATTCAAATATGGTCTGCCGGACAAATCAATTGCGCACATTGCTAGGGTCTCATCCATCGGCAGAAGGAAGCTTCCATAACGTTTGATTCCCTTTTTATCACCAAGTGCTTTTAAAATAGCCTGTCCTAATACAATTCCCACATCTTCAACTGTATGATGACAATCTACGTGTAAGTCACCGACAACCTGCAAATCCAAATCAAACAAACCATGTCTTGCAAATCCGTCTAACATGTGGTCAAAAAAGCCCACTCCTGTGTGGATGTTTGTTTTTCCTGTTCCATCTAAATTAAGGGTTAAATTGATGTCTGTTTCTTTTGTTGTCCTAACAATATTTGTAATTCTGTTTTCCATATCTTTCACCTACTTTTCAAAACGCACCCTAATGGAATTGGCATGCGCTGTTAATTGTTCTGCTGTTGCAAAACTTTCAATATCTTTGTGCACCTCTTCTAAAGCCTCTTTTGAATACGCAATGATGCTTGATTTCTTAATGAAATCATCCACACTAAGTGGCGAGAAAAATTTCGCAGTTCCGTTAGTTGGAAGGACATGGTTCGGCCCTGCAAAATAATCTCCTAACGGCTCACTACTGTATTCCCCGACAAAAATTGCCCCTGCATTGCGAACCTTCATCATCACATCATATGGATTCTTTGTCATAATTTCCAAATGTTCAGATGCAATTTCATTTGCAATATCAATAACCGCATCCATCGTATCTGCAATCAATATGTAACCGTAGTTATCCAAAGATTTTCTCATAATCTCTGTTCTGCTTAATTCTTCCACAAAGATATCAACTTGTTCAGAAACTTCTTTTGCAAGTTTTTCACTGGTTGTTACCAAAATTGCTGAAGCAAGCTCATCATGTTCTGCCTGAGACAAAAGGTCAGCTGCCACATATCTTGGGTTCGCAGTTTCGTCCGCAATCACCAAAATTTCGCTAGGTCCGGCAATGGCATCAATACTAACATGACCATACACCGCCTTTTTGGCAAGTGCCACATAAATATTGCCCGGCCCAACAATTTTATCCACTTTTGGAATGCTCTCTGTACCATAAGCCAAGGCACCAATTGCTTGTGCCCCACCTACTTTATATATTACATCTGCTCCGGCTTCTTTTGCCGCAACTAATGTATTTGCATTGACCTTCCCATCCTTGCCCGGAGGAGTAACCATGACTATTTTCTCCACACCGGCAACCTTTGCAGGCATAATATTCATAAGAACAGACGATGGATAAACTGCCTTGCCCCCCGGAACATACACACCCACTCTCTGAAGAGGTGTCACCTTTTGTCCCAACAGGCTTCCATTTGGCTTACTGTCAAACCAGCTGTATTGTCTTTGTTTTTCATGATATTCTTGAATATTTTTCTTTGCCTTGCGAATGATTTCAAGGAGAGACGCATCTACTATTTCATAAGCTTCCCGAATCTCATCTTCTGTAACCCGAATCGTCGAAGCATCAATACTAGCGCCATCAAATTGTTTAGTGAAATCAAAAAGTGCCTGGTCTTTTTGCAGTTTAACAGCATTTAATATTGCTGCAACTCTTTCCTCATATTCTGTATATTGATTTGGACTACGTCTAAGCAAATCTTCCAGAAGATTCTTTTTTGTATTTTCATCCAACTTTAGAATTCTCATCCTTATCCCTCCTGTAAAACGGTGCGCAATTTTGCAAGTAAATCTTTAATGCGCTCGTTTTCCATCCTCATACTTACCGGATTTACAATCATGCGTGCAGAAAGCGGACAAACCTCTTCAAGCACATCCAATCCATTCTCGCGCAGTGTAGAACCTGTTTCTACAATGTCTACAATAACCTCAGACAAGCCTACAAGCGGTGCCAGTTCAATAGAACCGTTTAACTTGATAATTTCTACAGTCTGATGCTTTTTGTTGTAGAAATAATCCTTTGCTATCTTTGGATATTTTGTAGCAACACGTATCAGTTCGTGATGCTTTAAATATTCTGCAGCTGACGCAGGACCACAGACACACATGCGACATTTTCCAAATCCAAGATCACACACCTCGTGCACCTTTCTGCCTTCTTCCAGAATGGTATCCTTTCCAACAACTCCAATATCAGCTGCTCCATATTCTACATAGGTCGGAACATCCGGTCCTTTTGCCAAGAAAAATTTTAATTTTAATTCTTCGTTCACAAAAATGAGTTTTCTGGAATTCTTATCTTGGATTTCTTCGCATGTAATTCCCAGTTGTTCCAATAATTCCATTGTCTTCTTTGCAAGACGGCCCTTCGTCAATGCAAATGTCAAATATCTCATATTGTATCCTCCAGTTTTACTTTATCGTTTTTGAAACACTCTTTCCTGTTCCTGTGAGCAAGTTTACCATCTCAATGTCATTTGTATTTCTCAAATACATCATACTCACGCACAAATTTTGCTTTGCACAGGAAATATATTCCTCGATTTTCTTATCCTCTCTCTTTAAAACCAATTCTGTTGGTTTACCATTAGCACGAAATTCTTTTGCTAGTTTAATTGCCTCCGCCTGTCTGTTGGCATCATAAAGAATAAACGTATTCTTGTTCTTATAAGGGATTGAAAGCTTCTGTCTTGCAAATGCATTTAAAAGTTCATCCACAACAATAACGAATCCTATCGATGGAGATGCTTTTCCAAATTTCTCTAATAAATGGTCATAACG
>JAXJXL010000005.1:0-9268 GCA_036307525.1 Faecalimonas sp. | reverse complement strand
CACTTCTCATATACTATTTCTTGCCTCGGACAGAGGATTCTTTGTAGATATTTTTTAAGTCCTATCATGCTGTCATTCCTTTGCTGTTCTTTAACATAATTCTTATTATGTAGTGAGTAGCAGAATTTAGATCGACATAATTCTTATTATGTAGTGAAGTTGTGCTCATTCTGAGCAAAAAGTTTCTCATTTAGCAACGATATAATAATACATATTTTGCTTAAAAGCAAGTTTTTTTTGATAATTCTAATTTTATTAAATAAATTTGGGCGCACGAAACAAACCCGCGAATTGATGAAAAGAAAAAACTCGGGGGTGTGGTTTTGTGCGCCTATTTTTAAGTTTACTTTTAGCTGTAAGTCGTAAAATATTGAATATCGTGACAATTGTCTACCACATAATAAGAATTATGTGGTGTTTTTTATTTTCAGACAACCAGACCTAGATTTTCAATCTTCCTTCTGTGTTCTATTCCTGTTGAGATGATATATATGCGAGTGGTATCGATGCTGCCATGACCTAATATATCTGCCAATTTTGCAATATCCTTTTCTAACTTATAGAAAGTCCGTGCAAATAATTTTCTTAAATTGTGGGGAAATACTTTGGACGGATTCACCTTTGCCACCTGACATAAGTTTTTCATCTCAGACCATATGTTGCTTCGGTCCAATGCCTTTCCACTTTTTGTCCGGAATATGATACCTGATGTGATTCCACACTGCTTCGCATATTGCAATAATTCCTTTTGCAGTTTTCTCGGTAAGAGAATTGTCCTGGTCTTATTTTTACAAGAAACCACGACTTCTCCCCGCTGTACTGCCTCTACATTAAAATATGAAAGTTCAGATACTCGTATTCCGGTGCCGCAAATAGTCTGCATCACGTAATATAAACGTGGCTGCTTCTTTGCGGTACTTAAAAGACGTATATATTCTGCTTTTGTCAATTCCTTGTCTTCTTTACAATAGATTTGCTTCTGCGTCTTCATGCATTTTACCCTACAGTCCCCCAGACCGCTACATGCAAGAAAGCTATTAAGCGATGCTAACATGGAGTTAATGCTCCGCACCGCATATCCAGCTTCAATCAGAAATCTCTTGTACTCGATAACAACCTCTTTTGTAACATTTTTAGTTCCTGCAAATTCAAAAAACTTTTTTACATCACGCTTGTACTTCTCTATTGTGATGAAGCTTTTTTCCTCTTGAATCAAATGTTTCTCAAATGTGCATATTAGGTTTTCCATAATCATCCCTCCATTTCAACCTCATATATTCAGTTTCTCATGTTTGGGTATAATAATGCAAAAAAGAGGACGAAATTTGTGACCAAACTTCGTCCTCATGCGGAAACTATATCATAGTCTTGTCAGGAATGCAAGAAAATCTGTCGAAAATTCTACATTACCTTGCACATTTGTATAACAATTCATCCCATCTTCTGTCAACTTCCTGCTGGAATTGTTCAATCAGATGTTCATTACCTGGTTTGAAAAGATGTTTGAATCTTCCTTGCGGTCTTAAGAAATCCTCAATCGGGAGCTTCTTCTTCGGCTCATAATTGAGAATCCACTTGCCCTCCACCACTTCAAACAATGGCCAGTAACAGGTTTCTACACCCAATTTACAGATTTCCATAATATCCGGTGTGTTGTATCTCCATCCACGTGGGCATGGTGCCATAATATTTAAGAATGCTGCACCTGGTGTATAAATGGCCTTCTCAGCCTTGATGTGTAAATCCTTAAAGTTCTGCACAAAGGTTGTCTGTGCCACATAAGGAACATCATGAGATGCGATAATCGCTGCTAAATCTTTTCTATTCTGCATCTTACCATTGCTCTGGCTTCCAACCGGTGTAGTCGTGGTGTCAGCATACATTGGTGTTGCTGAAGAACGTTGGATACCTGTATTCATGTAAGCACCATTGTCGTAGCATACATACACCATATCATGGTTACGCTCCATCGCACCTGATAAGGATTGGAACCCGATATCGTATGTACCACCGTCACCGCCGAATGTGATGAATTTGTATGTTTCGTCTAATTTCCCTTTTCTTCGAAGTGCATTATATGCACCCTCTACACCACTTAAGGTTGCGCCCGCATTTTCAAATGCATTGTGTATGTAACTGTCTTCCCATGCTGTATATGGATATGTAAATGTAGATACCTCCAAACAGCCTGTTGCGTTACCGATTACGGCTTTGTCACCTTCGTGAAGTCCACGAAGCACATTTCTTACTGCGATAGTACCGCCACAGCCGGCGCACATTCTATGTCCCGGAGCAAGACGTTCCGGTTTGTTCATTGTTTCTTTAAAATTATATGCCATTTCGTCTTCCTCCTTACTCTCTGATTCCCAGATAACGATAAGTTTCACCTGCATCGCCATCTTCTATGATTTGTTTTAATGCGTCAAATACGCTTTCCATATCTTCTACACGTACGTCACGTCCACCAAGACCGTAAATGTAATTCACAGCCAAAGCCTGTGAACGTGCACGATACAATGCTGACATCACATCTGCACCAAGTGGTCCGCCGTGATTGCAATATCCTTCTGCTCTGTCCATGATTGCCACTGCTTTTACATTTTCAAGAGCCTTGGCAAGCTCATCTGCAGGGAATGGGCGATATAAACGAATCTTGATAAGACCAACCTTTTCGCCTTTCGCACGTAATGCATCGATTGCGTCTTTCGTTGTACCTGCTGCGGAACCGATGATGACAACTGCTCTCTCTGCATCTTCCATGCAGTATTCTTCGAACAGACCATATTCTCTGCCTGAGATCTTTGCAAATTCCTTCGCAACGTCTTTTACTACCGCAAGCGCATTCTTCATTCCTTCTGCCTGATTACGTTTTGCTTCCATATAATAATCCGTGATTGCATAAGGACCAACTGCCATAGGCTGCTTTGGATTTAGCAGATAATTCTCCGGTTCATATTCACCAACAAAGTTTTTCACTTCGCTATCATCTAATAACTCAATGTTTTCAACCGCATGACTGGTAATAAATCCGTCCTGACAAATCATAATCGGAAGACGAACATCCTTGTGTTCTGAAATACGGAATGCCTGCACCATATTGTCATATGCTTCTTGGTTATTTTCTGCATAAATCTGAATCCAGCCGGCATCTCTTGCGCCCATACTGTCTGAGTGGTCACAGTTAATGTTAATTGGACCGGAAAGCGCACGGTTTACAAGCGCCAACGCCAGCGGCAGTCTGTTGGAAGCTGCTATGTATAGTTCCTCCCACATGTAAGCAAGACCACAAGAAGAAGTTGCTGTAAGTGCTCTTGCTCCTGCTGCGGAAGCACCGATCGTCGCACTCATGGAGCTATGTTCACTCTCTACGGTAATAAACTCAGTATCCACCTGTCCATTTGCCACGAACGAAGCAAAATACTGTGGAATTTCGGTAGATGGTGTGATAGGGAATGCAGGAAATACGTCCGGATTGATTTGACGGAGCGCGATTGCAACTGCTTCATTTCCCGATAAACGTTCTCTTTTGCCCATATTACTTCACCCCTTCCATCGTAATTGCACCGAATGGACATGATTTTACACAGATACCACATCCCTTACAGTGTTCCAAATCAAATGCACCACGCTTCATATCCTTAACCGGAATACAGCTATCCGGACAAACTGGTACACATAATAAACATTGTTTACATTTGTCTTCAATAAATTCAGGTTTCACAGAAGACCATTCCCCTGTCTTGAACTCCTTTGATGTTCCGGAGCCGACAATAATCATACCCTCGGTCAAATCCTGCCATTTTGTTTTTACACCTAATTTATTTACATCACTTGCCATGATTATTGCACCTCCTGCATTGCCATCTTAAGTGCAGCCATATTGCCATCGATTACTTCCGGCTTGCTTGCAAATTTGTGTTTAAATGAGCTTTCCATTTCTTTCAAAAATGTTTCCTCATCCATAATACCTGCCACCTTTACAATCGCTGCAAGAAGTGGTGTATTCGGGAAAAATTTACCCATAGTTGCCATAGAAACCTTGTGGGCATCAATGATATACACTTCCCCTTCATATCCTTTTAAATGAGGAATAATTTCCTCTTTCGTGCGCTGTGTATTAATTAAAATGGCACCGTCCTTCTTAAGACCTTTTGTCACGTCTACAGTTTCCAAAAGTGATTCATCCACTACCACCACATACTGTGGGTCATAGATATTCGAATGTACGCGAATCTGCCTATCACTGATGCGATTATATGCTGTGATTGGTGCGCCCATACGCTCCGGGCCGTACTCTGGAAATCCTTGTACATATTTTCCTGTCTGGAATGCCACGTCAGCCAATAAAAGTGCAGCTGTCTTGGCACCCTGGCCACCGCGTCCATGCCATCTGATTTCTGTAAGATTACTCATCTTCCTTACTCCTCTCGATTTATTTTCCTTATATATAATGGTATTTTACTAGAAGAATTTGGATTTGTCTAGAGTGCACTCTGTTTTTTGCGTGAAATTTGATTAATTGGACATTGATGTGATTTTGTATGATTTGTTGCCTATGGGTTGGGCATTGATATGATTTTGCAAGAAAAATGCCTAATCGGTTGATACTTGTTAGGCATAGAAAATATTTTGCATAGAAGCCGCCTAATTGATTAGGCATAGAAAAAATAATTGGCTTGCGTGAATATAAAACAGTGATTTTTTACTAAAATTTTAGGCAGTGACAACGAAACCATCTGTAGTTGACTAATAAGACAAAAAAATTAGTCACATTTAAATAAAAATATACATATGCCTAACACCAACAAATAAACTCAAAATCTGTTGTGCCCCATTTTTAGAAAAAGAAAAACCCTTGTAAAAACAAGGGTTTTATGCCGGCAGCGGGACTTGAACCCGCACGTGGTTGCCCACAACAGATTTTGAGTCTGCCTCGTCTGCCATTCCGACACGCCGGCTTTCCATCATTCAGAACACAATAATGTGCCCCAAACGACTTATTCATAATATCGTAAATAGAGATTAAAGTCAACCACTTTTTTCATGTAGTTTCATTTTTTTTACTATTATCCAGCTATTTACACATATCAATCGAATTTGCTATACAATTTTTACACCATATGGTATTATTAGCAGGATATTTTCATATTTTCATAAAAAAGGAAGGTTTTTACATATGTTACAAATAATAGAGAAAGTCAATGCTGTGGTAAACGATTTCATTTGGGGTGTTCCTGCTATGGCATGCATCATTGGTGTGGGTCTTCTACTCAGTGTAGAAACTCGCTTTATTCAAATAAGGAAATTCGGACATTCGCTGAGAATGACAATTGGTCGTGTTTTTAATAAATCAGAGGCCTCTTCCGGCGCAATGACACCGTTTCAGGCGGTGTGTACTGCTTTGGCGGCAACCGTCGGAACGGGAAACATTGCAGGTGTGGCAGGAGCTATTGCCATTGGTGGACCGGGTGCTGTATTCTGGATGTGGATTTCTGCACTGCTCGGCATGTGCACCAAATTTGCCGAAGTGACTTTGGCAGTACATTATCGCGAGAAAAACAAGCACGGGGATTATGTTGGTGGGCCGATGTACTACATCAAAAATGGTCTGAGCCACAGATGGCATTGGCTCGCATACGCATTTGCATTTTTAGGTGTATTTGCAGTGTTTGGAACCGGAAATGCAACGCAGGTAAATACAATTACAACGGCTATTAATTCGGCCTTAATAAATTTCCATATCCTTGATGCTTCCTCAGTAGATACCTTCAACCTGATTCTTGGCATTGCAATTGCAATACTAGTGGGCGTTATCCTGCTCGGCGGAATAAAACGCATCGGTAAAGTGACCGAAAAACTCGTACCTTTTATGGCTCTTTTGTATGTCACTCTCGCCGTTGGTGTTATCGTATTAAATATAGACTCTGTCCCAGAAGTATTTCGTTCCATCTTCGAAGGTGCATTCAACCCGGCCGCTGTTACAGGTGGTGCCGTTGGCTACTTCTTTACCAGCATGAAACGAGGTGTAGCAAGAGGCATTTTCTCAAATGAGGCAGGGCTTGGTACGGGCTCCATCGCACACGCCTGTGCAGATACGGATAAGCCGGTGCAACAAGGACTTTTCGGTATCTTTGAAGTGTTTACTGACACCATCGTTATCTGTACTCTAACTGCTCTCACCATTCTTTGCAGTGGTATTTCAATTAACTATGGTGTGGATGCCGGCGCAGAGCTTACCATTAGTGGATTTGTTTCTACATACGGTAATTGGGTATCAATATTTACCGCAATTGCACTTTGCTGCTTCGCATTTTCAACCATCCTAGGATGGGGGTTATACGGAGCAAGATGTATTGAATTTATCTTTGGCGAAAAAATAATCAAACCATTTATGGTTATATATTCCTGCATTGCTATTATTGGAGCAACTGCAGACTTGGGGCTAATCTGGGGCATATCAGAAACCTGCAACGGATTGATGGCACTACCAAACTTAATTGCCCTATTCTTACTTTCCGGAAAGGTAGCCCAATTAACGAAACAACATTTTCGACGTTAAATGAACAATTAACACATATATTGCATACGGTCTAATAGTCTGAACATACATGTGAGGTTAAAAAATGTCTGCACAAACGAAAAACTACGCGAGAACGAAACTATCCTGTTATTTTTCCTATCTGTCCATGGCAACTCCATTTAGTCTGCCACCGTTATTGTTTGTAACATTTCGGGAAATGTACGGGATTTCCTATACGTTACTGGGAACCTTAGTGCTAATTAATTTCTGCACTCAGTTGACGATTGATTTGATATTTAGTTTCTTTTCTAAATATTTTAATATCCACCTGACGGTGAAGGTGATGCCAATACTTACATCTTTGGGCCTAATTATTTATGCCTTAATTCCTTCCCTCGTGCCTGAGCATGCTTATCTGGGGTTGGTTATAGGAACTGTGATTTTCTCCGTGGCGGCAGGACTGAGCGAGGTGCTATTAAGCCCGGTGATTGCTGCTATACCTTCGGAGCATCCGGACAAGGATATGAGTTTTTTACACTCCCTTTATGCATGGGGTGTATTAATCGTTATTGTTATCAGCACTGTCTTTCTTAACATATTTGGCAGAGAAAGTTGGATGTACTTAACAGGCTTTTTGGCACTGTTTCCACTGGTTGCTTCTTATCTTTTTGCAACATCACCGCTACCGGAAATGAATCTTTCCCATGATTCCAAATCCGGAAATGCGCAAAAGAAACATTTGGGATTGGCTTTGTGTGTTGCATGCATTTTTCTTGGAAGCTGTGCAGAAAATACCATGTCCAGTTGGATTTCCGGATTTATGGAAAATGCTCTTCATATACCGAAAATATATGGAGATATTTTTGGAATGGCGTTATTTGCAATTCTTTTGGGTCTTACCAGAACCTGGTATGCAAAGCGTGGGCGCAACATCACCAACTTTTTGCTTGGCAGCATGATTGGTGCCACTATTTGTTATCTAGTGATTGGTCTTTCCGGCAACATGATGCTTTCCTTTATGGGATGCGTTCTGACCGGATGTTTTACCTCTATGCTTTGGCCGGGAACCTTGATTTTAATGGAAGAGAAAATGCCAAATCTGGGCGTGGCTGCTTATGCACTTATGGCCGCCGGTGGTGATTGTGGTGCATCGGTTGCACCGCAGTTAATGGGGATTGTTGTTGATAAGGTTTCGATAAGTAGCTGGGCTGAAAAACTGAGCATGACTGTTGCTCTTGCTCCAGAACAGATTGGAATGAAAACCGGAATGTTGGTTGCGGCAGTGTTTCCACTACTTGGAACAGTGCTATTGGTGGGAATGAAGAAATATTTTGAGGAAAAAAGATAATTTAATATAATTCTTACTTTCTTGTGGTTTTAGTTTCTGTATTAATAAAAATGTGTAGCACGTATCTACAAGAATTAGGCATATACATCTTTTTGAGTGTATACTGCCTAATTTTTTTCACTTTTTAGTCACCAAGACAAAAAGAGAGTTGTCAATGCCTAATTTATTGCTTGAAAATTATGATTTTGTGTAGTAGCAAGTCATTTATTGTTTCTATGCCTAAATAATTAGGCAGTTTCTTAATGAAAGTTTCAATGTGCCTAACAAGATAGCATGGATTACGTTTCACTCCATCTCGGTCAACTCTTGTCTTCCAATGAATTGCTGTACAAAAAAAGAACTTCTCGAGTAAACTCGGAAGTTCTTTCCTTGAACTGCAATTCGCAGTAATCCTTATCTCTTTGAAAACTGTGGTGCACGTCTCGCAGCTTTGAGACCGTATTTCTTACGTTCTTTCATACGTGGGTCACGTGTCAAGAATCCTGCTTTCTTAAGAATTGGTCTGTAATCTGCATCAGCTTGAAGTAAAGCTCTTGAGATACCGTGACGGATTGCACCAGCCTGTCCTGTGTATCCACCACCATGTACGTTTACTAATACGTCGAATTTGTCTAAAGTTTCTGTAGCAACCAATGGTTGACGTACAACAACTTTCAATGTTTCTAATCCGAAGTATTCGTCCATGCTTCTTTTATTAATTGTAATGTTACCTGTACCAGGTACTAAGTATACTCTTGCGATTGATTTTTTTCTTCTTCCTGTTCCGTAGAATTTTGCGCTAGACATATTATTTCCTCCTCTTACCTAATTAGAATGTTAATACTTCTGGTTTTTGAGCTGCATGTGCGTGCTCTGCTCCAGCGTATACATGAAGTTTCTTGTACATTTCTCTTCCTAATGGTCCTTTTGGAAGCATGCCTTTAACAGCGAGTTCGATAACCTTTTCAGGTTTCTTGTTCATCATTTCTCTTAATGTAGTTTCTCTCATACCACCTACATAATCAGAGTGATTGTAGTAAATCTTTTGATCTAATTTCTTACCTGTTACAACGATTTTCTCAGCGTTGATTACGATTACATAATCACCTGTATCAACATGTGGTGTATATTCTGGTTTATTTTTTCCTCTTAAAACTTTTGCTACTTCAGCTGACAAACGACCTAATGTGCATCCTTCAGCGTCAACTACATACCATTTTCTTTCAATCTTGCTTGGATTAGCCATGTAAGTTTTCATTGGGTTTCCTCCTAAATAATTCTCAGTTAAATTGTTCTCATTTATATAGGAATCAGCTCACTCCGGGGCATTGGCGCAAACTGCTTCTTCTATTCTCATGCCGTTATATTATATTACGTCACAATTTCCATGTCAAGGAAAATTTTATCTTTTTTCGAATTTT
>JAXJXL010000004.1:0-1637 GCA_036307525.1 Faecalimonas sp. | reverse complement strand
CCAACAAGATAGAAAGCCCATGCTCCGTTTCCAAACGAGAATCACTAGTTCTATTATCCGATAACACTGTCCATTTCATCACGCAATCACCTTATTGACAAGAAATTCTTATTATTAACGTGAGTTCGACGAATTATAACTATCTATAAATTTGGTGATTAGCGAAAATTGTTGTATCTTTATAGTACTCAATTACAAAGAAATACAAAACAATAATCGCTATGATCACCGGAGACAAAGTTATTGAATTATTCTGTATGGCAGATGATTTTTGTAAGTTTTTTGATAGAATGGTAGCAAAATATACGTTCAAGAGTGCCGTAAAGCGTTCCTATCACCGTAATTCCACCATGTCAAAAGCAGAAATCATGCTTATCATGATATTGTTTCACGATTCCAACTATCGTTGTCTTAAACATTTCTATCAGGAGCGGGTCTGCAAACATTTGCGCCATCTTTTTCCTAAGGTTGTTTCGTATAACCGTTTCGTTGAGTTGGAAAGGGAAGTTGCTGTCCCACTGGCATTGTTCATCAAAAAGGTCCTTTTGGGCAAGTGTACGGGTATAAGTTTTGTGGATAGCACACCTCTTCGTGTCTGTCGCAACCAAAGAATACATATTCACAAGACATTCAAAGGCATAGCGCAAAGAGGAAAGTGTTCCATGGGATGGTTCTTTGGTTTCAAGCTACATTTGATTTGTAACGAAAAGGGAGAACTTCTAAATTTTATGATAACACCAGGTGACATAGATGATAGAGAACCATTGAAATATGAGGCCTTTATGGAGTTTATTTATGGCAAGTTGGTCGGGGACAAGGGCTACATTGGCAAGGAACTATTCCAAAGGCTCTTTGTAAATGGCATACAACTTGTCACTAAACTCAAAAGCAACATGAAAGGTGCTTTAATGAGTGTATCAGACAAACTACTACTTCGTAAGAGAGCTATAATTGAAACTGTTAATGATGAACTAAAGAATATTGCGCAGGTGGAACATTCAAGACATCGGTGTTTTGACAATTTTATCGTTAACATGTTAGGAGCCATTGCTGCATATTGTTGTTTCCCAAAGAAACCATGCATCAATGTGGAAAGAACATTAGATACACAACTTACACTGTTTTGAATTCGTCGAACTCACGTTAAATTTATTTGAGGAAACGAGGCAGAGGCTTCCCTGTGTTCCTTTGCGTATATCTTACCTATTGCACTTGCTGATTGCGTTCTTGTCATTAGGATTCATCCCTCTCAAAGTAGAAATCATGCTTATCATCATACTTTTTCATGATTCATGATTCATGATACCGTTCCTTCAAGCAATTATTTTTGACAATAGAGGAAAGGGGCAAAAATAGTCTTTTGTACTAAAGTACAATGTACGCTTAATAAAAGTATTAAGACAAGGAAATAAATATGTGAAATACGTGTTTATAAAATTGTACTCAATATTGGGTACAATTATACTTAACGTTTAGTACAATGCTACGCAATGCTTGGTACAATACTCCACAATATTGGATTTATTTTGTAGGAAGTGTTCTTTTTGCTTATGCGTATCGTTCTTGTAACTTTTGCATTGTGTAGTTCTGATTAACCCCGAATCGGCCATTAGACTGTTACGCGCTAATGACCGATT
>JAXJXL010000003.1:0-18963 GCA_036307525.1 Faecalimonas sp. | reverse complement strand
TGCGTATTTTCGTCCTTTTTATCCACTTCAAACTCACCATCGCACAGTACATCCAAATATGGAATCACTCGCATATGCTTCACTTCTTCCCATGTACCGCCTGTGTATAACCAAATGGTTTTGTTTGGATACCGCTGCCTGATTTCCTTTGCAAGTTCTGACACATCATAAGCGTTATTGATATGTAAAGGGTCCCCACCACTAAAGGTAATTCCATGAATATAATCTTTTTCTAATTCGTCGAAAATCTCTTGCTTTGCCGCTTCATCAAACTCAAGTCCGCCGTTTGGGTCCCAGGTAATCGGATTGTGACATTCCTTACAGCAATGGGCGCAGCCTGCAACCCATAGAACTACGCGCAGGCCGGCACCATTTAACATGTCATCTTTTGTAATATTATGATATCTCATTACATACTCTTCCTTTCCGCAATTTCAGCCATTTTGGCATCATTGAGTCGTGTATCACCTTTTACACGAGAGTATGATAAATATCCATTCATACGGTCAATCTTTGTCAGGTTCTTGCTTCCGCATTTTGGACATACATCCATTGACAATTCTTCGTGACCACAATCATCACAATATGCCAATGATAAGTTTACACCTTCATAGAAGCCCAAATCCATTGCACGACGTACCAACGCCTTAATTGCCTCTTTGTTATAATTAATCGGATATTTTACATACTGAATCTTTCCACCATTTGAAAGCTCCCAGAAACGTCCTTCTAAATCCTGTTTCTGAATCGGAGTAATGTCTTCTGATACGTGACAGTGGAAACTATTGCTTACATATTCTCTGTCAGATACATTTTCAATAATTCCATATTTCTTACGGAACTGCTGTACCTGTACACCGCATAGATTCTCTGCAGGTGTTCCGTAAATCGCATACAAGTGTCCATCTTCTTCCTTGAATTGATTTACTTTCTTATTAATGTATTCCAATACTTCAAGTGCAAACTGTCCGTCTTCTACCAGAGACTTCTTGTTATGAAGCTGCTGAAGCTCGTTAAATGCCGTAATTCCGAAGGATGCTGTTGCAGCCTTAAGAAGTGGCTTAATCTTGTCATACAAGCCCAAATTGCCGCCATAGAAGCCACCTTCGCAGTATGCAAGTGGATTGGTAGACGCTTTGAGTTCACCCAAATAGTCATAGGTTCTAATATGAAGCTGTCTGATTAACTCTAAATAGTAATCTAACACTTCATAGAAGTCTTTGCCTTCTTGTTTTGCCTTTGCATATATCATTGGAAGGTGAAGGCTGACTGCACCGATATTAAATCTTCCAACAAACACAGGTGTGTCATTCTCATCTGCCGGATTCATGCCACCTCTTTCATACCAAGGTGATAAAAATGCACGACAACCCATCGGACTGATTATCTTGCCGTATTGCTTATACATACTTGCAACATACCCTTTTCCAGTCAAGCTCAACCAGTCAGGATACATTGTCTTTCTCGAGCACTCAATACCAGCTTCAAATACATCCTCTAATTCTTTTCCCGGTCCATGTAAATTCTCATCATACAGGAATACAATTTTAGGGAACAATACCGGTTTCTTGTGCCCTTCTTTACCCTGTCCATTCATACGGACCTTTAACATTGAGATTGTAAGCAGTTTACCAAATCTCGAGGTGTTCGTTCCTGCTGTAACCGTGATAAATGGATAATCTCCTCTACTTGAAGATACGGAGTTAAACTTATATTCCCAACCTTGGAATCCTTGTTCCATCTCCTTTGTTAAATCCGCTAACGCAATCTCTTCTGCTTTTTCCTGGGAAAGCCCTAAATCTACATATTTGTTCACATGCTTCGCGTAAGACTTCTCTGCATATGGCTCCAAGATATCATCCACACTTGGAACTGTAAATCCTCCATACTGCTGACTCGCAGCACTTAAGACAATATCTCCGATAACGTCGAATGCCACATCCAAGGTCTTTGGCTCGTTGTACCAGAGATTTCCCATCTCGAATCCACCACTAAGTACATTCTG
Source organism: Faecalimonas sp. (assembly GCA_036307525.1). Lineage (GTDB taxonomy): Bacteria > Bacillota > Clostridia > Lachnospirales > Lachnospiraceae > Faecalimonas. The sequence continues at coordinate 16,958 of JAXJXL010000003.1, read as the reverse complement.
CACATCAAACAAACAACAGTTCATAGTATCTCTTCTTGCAGACATATCATGAATGTAGATGTATCCATCTCGAATTGCTTGAATCTCTTCTACCGTCAGGAAGAATTTCTTATATAATTCCTTATTCAGCTCATTGAAGATGAGACTCCTCTTTGTGGAAACAAGTGCACTATCCGTATTACTGTTTTCCTTGTCTCCAATGTACATAATAGACTGGCTCTTTTTATAAACCTCATCTAACATCTGTACAAAATCCTGTTTGTAATTACGGTAATCCTTGTAACTCTTCGCAACAATTGGGTTTACTTTTTCAAGAGCACCTTCTACAACATTGTGCATCTGTGCAATCTGAATCTCAGTAAGACCCATTTTCTTTACTTCTTCCTCTACAAATTTGCAGATGAAATCCAAGTCTTCTTGTGTAAACTTGATTAATGCACGGTATGCCGACTTATTAACTGCCACCACGACCTTTTGTACATTAAAATCTTCTTTTGTACCGTCTTTTTTGACAACTTTAATCACTTTTGTTTCTCTCCTTTCATTTTTCTCTATATTTTGTGTTCCATTATTAGCCAAATCACTATATAATGTGTTTCTATGCTTATTCATATTAACATTACCGCATACTGTCGTCAACATAATTTCACGAAAAAAGTGCACAAAAAAAGACTGCTAAAATTAGCAATCTTTTCTAAACGGCTCTACAACAATTATTCATCATCCTCAAGCACATACGGTGTTGCTTGATATACGTAGTAATTGATCCAATTTGTATACAGATTATTCGCATGAGAACGCCACGTGAGTAACGGCTTATTCTCGCAATTATCATCCTTATAATAATTCTTTGGAACTTCAATATCCAATCCTTTTCCTTTATCTCGCATATATTCATTATGCAAAGTCACACGGTCATACTCCGGATGTCCCATCACAAAAATCTGCTTTCCATCTTCCGTCATACATAAGAATACACCAGCCTCATCAGACTCCGCCAATACTGTCATATTTGGTATATTTCGGATATCTTCTGCCGGCACTGTTGTATGGCGGGAATGCGGTGCCAAAAATACATCATCAAAACCACGCAGAAGTGGCGTCTTTCTGTTCTGCACGAAATGCTCAAACACGCCAAACATTTTTGCAGGAAGCTGTACCTTGTCTACTCCATAATGATAATACAGTCCTGCCTGAGCTCCCCAGCACAAATGCAAGGTAGAGGTGACATGGTTTTTTGTCCAATCCATAATTTCCTTTAATTCTTCCCAGTAATCCACATCTTCAAACGGCATCTGTTCAACCGGTGCACCTGTAATAATAAATCCGTCAAACTTTTGTTTCTTAATGTCCTTAAACGGAACATAGAATTTATTCAAATGGCTGGTTGATGTGTTTTTGGATACATGACTTGAAACATTTACAAAAACCACATCCACCTGTAGTGGTGTATTTGAAAGCATACGCAAAATTTGAAGCTCCGTGTCCTCTTTTAACGGCATCAAATTTAAAAGTCCTATCTTAAGCGGACGAATATCCTGCTCCATAGCACGGGATTCATCCATCACAAATATATTTTCCTGTTCAAGAATACCTCTTACCGGCAAATCATTCTGTACTCGAATCGGCATCTTCCTTCTCCTCTTCTTCTTTAATTTCTTCTATAGAAATAAAGCTTCCTTCCTCGTCAACATAATTTGTTTCTGTATAACATGTTGTATCCGTTGGCAATTCCTTTTGTTCCAACTTCTGTTGAATATACATCTTAATCACATAGTAAATCAATGCAAACGTCGGAACTCCGACAATCATTCCAACAAATCCAAACAATCCTCCTGAAACTAATATGGAAAATATCACCCAGAAGGAAGATAATCCCGTGGAATCTCCCAAAATCTTTGGTCCTATTACATTTCCATCTAATTGCTGTAACAGCAAAACAAATATGATAAAGTATAGTCCTTTAATTGGGTCTACCAGCAAAATGAGAATTGCACTTGGAATCGCCCCTATAAACGGACCAAAGAATGGAATAATATTTGTTACACCCACGATTACGCTTACAAGCAATGTATATGGCATTTTAAGGATACTTAGACCAATAAAACAAAGTACTCCAATAATTGCAGAATCAATAATTTTACCGATAATAAATCCACTAAAAATTGAATTTGCCTTTTTAGCTATATGTATCAGATTGTTAGCTGGAGTTGGGTTCATCATTGCATATACAATTTTCTTGCTTTGACTAGCAAATTTTTCTTTGCTATAAAGCACATAGATAGATACAATCACACCAACAAGGATATTAAGCACAACATTGACGACACTGATAACTCCTGTTGTAACACCTGTTATAATCTGATTGGTCTGTTTAAACAAATCGTTCTGCACCCAGTTAAGCAAATCGTTCTCTACCCAATTCTCAATAGCATCTTTTCCCTGTATCAGAGCATTTTTTGCAATATTATCAACGGTAGAATTGCCCTTAATCAATGTATTGATATCTTTTCCCCACTTGCTAAGTTCCTCCGGAAGCGTAACCACCAAGTCCTTAATACTGTTATATAGTTGTGGGATTAACATATTCAGTAACGCTACAACTACGATAATCGCTACAACAATCCCCGAAAAGATCCCGATACCTCTGGCAGCCTTCTGCGCGCCTTCTTCTTTTTTAAGCAGTTTTTTTAGACCAGGTGTAACCCAGCTTTCCACGCGTTTCACAATTGGGTTCAAAAGAAAAGCTAATACAAATCCATAAATAATCGGTGTAAGCACTTCTAAAATGCGGCTAAATGCGTTGGCAATGCTTTCAAATCTCAAAAACACAAAGAAACATATAATCCCTGCTAATATCACTAAAAACGCAGAAATTCCACGTTGTATGTAGTCGCGCAGCTTTGAACGTTCTTCTTGTACAAGTTTTGGTTCTTTATCAAAAAAATTCATTCTATCATATCCCTTCTTTGCCATGCAAAGCATATGTTTCATTATACATCCTTATGTCAATTCCAGTCAAGAATAAAGAATCTGTCTTGACAAACTCTCGCGTAGCAGAAAAAATTAACGGCATAGCACTTACTACACCGTTAATCATAAACCTCTACTTAAGATTCCTTTTTAAATGTTGCACACTCTGTTTCCTCTGTGCGATTCGCATCCGTACCCATTACGCTGATTTTACCTGCGTAACATTTACGTTCTTCATTGTACTTACATTCAACTGCCTGACATTTGATATCACTCATTGCGGATACTTCGTCCTTCGTTGTGTTACCGTATTGTTCCCCTTTACGCTCTGCAAAGCTTCCACAGCTTGTCTGCTCTGAGATTTGAGCTGAGCTTCCTACAACTTCGATGGAATCTAATTCACAATAATTTTTGTAGTTATGAACGCAAGTCACAACTCCACATTTCAATTCTGGCATGGCCATACCTCCTTCACTTTTAATAAGCAAATTTAGTATGCGCCTGTTTAAACAGAATTATGCATCGTATCTATTATTTACCACAGCATTTTTTATATTTTTTACCACTTCCGCATGGGCATGGGTCGTTTCTTCCAACTTTCTTTTCCTTGCGGATTGTTCCAGAATTTTTCTGTTCCTTATACAATTCTTTTCTTTTTTCTTCTGAGAAAATATTTTCCCATTGTGGAAGCTCGTATAACCATTCTGCCTTAGCGTCTACCATGTTCTTGTATAATTTTTCCTTGTCAAATGCAAGACTTACAACTGTATCTTCTTCCATTTCTTCAATTGGGTTTGGTTCTTTTAAACTATCATTAATACCATCCAAGAAACCTGTCATGGTAAATACTTCTACACTGTATTTTTCTGCAAGCTCTTTTACAGTACCTTTTACTTCTTCATCAGGATTTGCCAATAATTGTTCGTAAATCCCTTTTTCAATTTCAAAATAGGTTCCCCAGAATTTTTGAACTGTATTCTGATCCATATCTTGAGAATATGCTGTATCGCGCCATGTTTGTAATAAAGCCATTTTTTTATCTCCTTCATGTACATATATTAGTTTTAATCTGCTTTGTATCATACCATTGACAATAAATTTGGTCAATAGGTTTCTTTCACTTGACATTATACATAAAACGCGACTATACTAATACTATTGTTAAAGGGAGGTATAAATTATGGAACATTTAACAATACCAGAAGGCTATCAATCACCTCTTACAATCAGAGAGACTGAAGTTGCCATCAAAGAAATCAAAGACCATTTTGAAAGAGCACTTGCAAAATCGTTACACTTAACACGTGTATCTGCACCGCTGTTCGTAAAACCAGAATCTGGTCTTAACGATAACTTAAACGGCGTGGAAAGACCTGTGTCTTTTGGAATCAAGGAACAAAATGACAACCCTGTAGAAATTGTTCACTCACTTGCAAAATGGAAACGTTATGCTTTGAAACGCTACGGCTTCCATTCAGGCGAGGGACTATATACCGATATGAATGCGATTCGACGTGATGAAGATACCGATAACATTCACTCTATCTACGTAGACCAATGGGATTGGGAAAAGGTTATTTCAAAAGAAGAACGAAACATGGAGACCTTGAAATACACAGTCCGCAAAGTATATGCTGCCCTAAAAGAAACGGAAGAATACATATCTAGAAGATATAATTACATAGAACCCATCTTGCCGGACGAAATCTTCTTCGTTACCTCACAAGAGTTGGAAAATCTTTATCCAGACATGACTGCAAAAGAAAGAGAATATGCGATTGTCAAGGATAAAGGAGCTGTATTTATATCTCAGATTGGTAAATATTTAATTTCCGGCGAAAAACACGATGGGCGTGCTCCAGATTACGATGACTGGGAATTGAACGGTGATATTATCGTCTACTATCCTGTTTTAGATATCGCATTAGAATTATCTTCTATGGGAATCCGTGTAGATGAAGAGTCATTAATGCGTCAATTGGAATTAGCAGGTTGTCCGGAACGTGCAGAATTAGATTTCCAAAAAGCACTATTAAACCACGAACTTCCATACACCATCGGAGGCGGACTTGGACAATCACGCATCTGTATGTACTGCTTACGAAAAGCACACATCGGCGAAGTACAATCCTCCACCTGGCCACAGGACATCGTGAAATGTGCAAGTGAACACGGCATACAGTTGTTATAAACAGGGGGGCAACAAATTGCCAGGTTACTGTTAGGCGTATACATTATTTCTGCTTAAACACTGTCTAAAAGTTCTTGTCTTTTTACTGTAATAAGCAGCGTTTTTTGTATACGCCCATATTTTTCAAGGAAACTTTGAAATTTTATACTGTGGCAAGTCGATTATTTTCTATTCGCCCAAATCCTTTGGTGTTTACTCTATAAAATTTACTCTACGCCTAAAGTAAGCTTTATATTTGGCAGTAACCCCATAAAATTCGCTCTACGCCCAAAAAGGACGAAAAATCCACCCATTATTAGTTTAGGACAAAAAAAGAGATTAGGAAATTCTCCCAATCTCTTTTTTATCTCTTTTTAGTTCGTATAGTTATCAAAGTATCCCTGCACCAATACAACCGGTGTACCTTTATCACCGGAACCACTTGTAAGGTCACAAAGTGAGCCGATAAGGTCAGTTAATTGTCTAGGTGTTGTACCTTGCGATGCCATGTCACCAACAAGATTATCATTCTTTTCTTTGATACGTTTTGAAATCGCCTCTTTCAAAGCTTCTCCGCTCAAATCAGCAAAGTCATTATCTGCAAGATATTTTAACTTCAACTCATTCGGAGTTCCAACAAGTCCTGCTGTGTATGCCGGTGATACAACCGGGTCAGCAAGCTCCCAAATCTTTCCTTGAGGATCTTTAAAAGCACCATCTCCATAAACCATTACTTCTACGTGTTTTCCTGTCTTGTCAAGGATTTGTTTCTGAATATCTTCTACCAAATCAAAGCATTCATTCGGGAACAATTTGATTGAATCCTCTGTTGCTTTGTTTGATCCCAAAAGACCGTATTTGCTGTTGTATCCGCTTCCATTTACCGGAGCTGTCAAGATGTCATCCAATCCACATACTCTCTCTGCACCAGCTTCTTTTAAAATGCGTTTTGTTCTTACGCGTGTATGAATATCACATGTTAGAACGTTCTTTGTATAATTTAAAATCACTCTTGGATTGTTAGCAAAAATAATTTCTACTTCAGCTCCTGCTTCTCTGATAATGTTTCCATAGTATTCAACATAATCAACGCCTGTAAACTCATGTTTATTTTCACCAAACAACTCTCTATACTTTTCTAAGGTAAGAACATCACTGTAAGGATTAATTCCTGCATCGTCTAATTGTTCATATGTCAGCAATGCATTTCCAACCTCATCACTTGGATAGCCTAGCATTAATACAACCTTCTTAGCTCCCATTGCAATACCTCTTAAGCAAATTGCAAATCTGTTTCTTGATAAAATAGGGGTAATAACACCAATCGTTTCTCCACCTAATTTTGTTCTCACATCTTCAGCAATTGCTTCAATTGATGCATAGTTTCCTTGCGCTCTTGCAACGATTGATTCTGTTGCAGCTATAACATCTCTGTCACGAAGTTCGAAACCTTCACTCTCAGCTGCTGCCAATACGCTTTCAACAACAATATCCGCAAGATTATCATTTTCTCTGATAATTGGACATCTAATACCTCTTGAAATAGTTCCAACTTTTCTTTCCATGTGATCGTCTCCCATCTTTTAAAGTTTTTTCTAATGAAATCACGGAATAAATTATACTACACTTTATTTTAGTTGTAAAATATTTTTTCTATTATTTTTTCAGTTATTTTTTTACATCAATGGTGCAATTAACCTTAGTAATCTTCCGCACTGTTTTTCGAGCCATTTTCTTTTTTTCAAATCTTCTTTTGTGATTTTCTGGCTTTTGCTCAATGTCTCTTGAAAGTCCCTTTCAATATCCCACACAACAGGATTATTATATATATAAGCCCCACATTCAAAATGGTGATACAAACTACGATAATCCAAATTAATGGTACCTACTGTTGCCGTATCATTATCAGATACAAACACCTTTGCATGTACAAATCCCGGTGTATACTCATAAATCTGCACACCGGCCTTCATGAGACATTCATAGTATGTTCTAGCTACCGCAAATGCATACCATTTATCCGGAATATGAGGCATGATAATAATAACTTCCACACCACATTGTGCAACATATTGCAATGCCATAAGCATATCCTCATCCACAATCAAATACGGGGTCATAATATGAACATATTTCTTCGCGTGATTGAGAATATGAAGATAAACCTGCTCTCCTACATTTTGTTCATCAAATGGACTGTCTGCATATGGAATGACAAAGCCTAATTCCCTCTTTATTTCATCCGACTTCGGTGTCAGGTAACGCTCGTACGTGTCTTCTCTTTTCTCCGTAATATTCCACATCCCCAGGAACATCATGGTAAAACTTTGAACCGCCTCACCTTCCAGCATAATGGCGGTATCCTTCCAATGACCAAAACGTTCCTTTTCGTTGATATATTCGTCTGCCAGATTGATACCACCTGTAAAAGCAACCTTCCCATCAATCACACATATTTTTCTATGGTCTCGGTTATTCTGATAAGATGTTAAAATCGGACGAACCGGATTAAACTGCTTGCACTTGATTCCTGCTCTTCGCAGCTCCGCATCATAATGTGTCGGCAACCAATACAAGCTACACATACCGTCATACATAAATCGTACCTCAACACCCTGCCATACCTTTGCCTTCAGAATATCCAATATCTCATTCCACATTTTTCCCTTTTCGACAATAAAATATTCCATGAAAATATATTCTTCCGCTTGCTTCAATTGATTTTTCAGTTCTTCGAATTTCTCCTCACCAGAAGCAAAATATCTCACAGATGTATTTCGATAGGTAGGATATGAAATACTATTTGTCATATAAGAGGCAAGATTTGCATTTGCCGCCTTGGAAATCCTAAGTTCTTCCAAAACCGCCTTATCCTGTAACATATATGGCTTAGTACTTTTATTTAAATATTGAAGACGATTTCTTAAAAAAGCAGTTCCCAATTCCATCTTCATATACCCGTAAAACGCAGTTCCTAGGATTGGTGTAATCAATATAAGTAACATCCAAGTAATTTTGAATGAAGCATTGCTGTCACTATTAATGATGTGAATTACAACCAGCACACTTAATATCAAAAATATAGCATGAATGTAGTTCGCATAATCCTTTAAAAATGTAACCGTTGCACCAAACACAATCAGTTGGATAAGTACCAACACGACCAGAACAAACACTCGGCTAAAAATTAAATCTAAAATACCCTTTTTTGCTTTTTTGACAGGTTGTATCTTCTTCATATCCATGTCAATCACTTCCTTTTATCATTCACATATATTTAGTTTATCATACCCCTTTATTTTTGTCACCAAAAGTATTATAATATCTCAAAAGGAGGTTGTGTTTATGTGGAAAAAATTAGGCAAATTCTTACTGACAGTTGCTGCAATTGCCGCTTCTGCCTTTGCAATCTTTACATGGTATAAAAACAAAAAAGAAAAATTTGAGGATGATGAAGAATTCTCAGACATCTTTGAAGAAGAAGATTTTGATTTAGACGAAAGTTTATAATGACACTTCAAAATAAAGGACAAAGCTTTTATTTTGCTTTGTCCTTTTCCTTTATTATGATATTTTAAACGAACTCTTCAACGAAACAATACGGTTAAATACAAGTGCATCTGGTTTTGAATCTTTTGCATCTACACAGAAGTATCCATTTCTTACGAATTGGAAACTGTCATAGGCTTTTACGCCATCAAAGCTCGGTTCCAAGTAACAATCTTTCAGTACTGTCAATGAATTTGGATTCAAATTCAAGGAACCGTCTTCCTTATTATATACACCCTTTTCTTCATCTACAATATTTTCATAGAGACGTACTTCTGCTTTTGTTGCGTATGGTGCTGGTACCCAGTGGATGGTACCTTTAACCTTACGTCCCGTAAAGCCTGTTCCACATTTTGTTTCTGGGTCGTAGGTACAGTGAATCTCTGTCACTTTTCCATTTTCATCTTTTACAAAGCTTTCGCATTTTACAAAATATGCGTGCATCAGACGAACTTCATTTCCAGGGAACAACCTGAAATATTTCTTAGGTGGTTCTTCCATAAAGTCTTCTCTATCGATGTAAAGTTCTCTACAGAACGGAACCTTTCTAGAACCCAGTTCCTCATTTTCCATATTATTCACAACATCCAGATATTCCACCTGTCCTTCCGGATAGTTGTCTATAATTAATTTAATCGGATCAAGAACCGCCATCATACGAGGCTTCTTCATCTTTAAATCTTCACGAATACAGTATTCCAGCATTGCATAATCTACGGAACTGTTGCTCTTTGAAACGCCGCACATTTCCACGAACATTTTAAGTGATTCTGGTGTAAATCCACGTCTTCTTAGGGCTGCGATAGAAACAAGTCTTGGGTCATCCCATCCGTCAACAATGCCTTCTTCCACGAGCTTCTTAATATATCTCTTACCAGTTACTACATTTGTAAGATATAATTTAGCAAACTCAATCTGTCTCGGTGCTGGGTCAAATTCACACTCTCTTACCACCCAGTCATAAAGAGGTCTATGGTCTTCAAACTCTAAAGTACAGATAGAATGTGTTATCTTCTCAACAGCATCCTCAATCGGATGTGCAAAATCGTACATCGGGTAAATGCACCACTTATCACCTGTGTTGTGATGTGTCATATGAGCCACACGATAGATGATTGGGTCACGCATATTGATGTTAGGCGATGCCATATCAATCTTTGCACGAAGTACTCTTTCACCATCTTCATATTCACCGTTCTTCATGGCTTCAAACAGCTCTAAGTTCTCCTCCACTGTACGGTCGCGATATGGGCTGTTCTTTCCCGGTTCTGTAAGCGTTCCTCTGTACTCACGGATTTCCTCCGGTGAAAGGTCGCATACATAGGCTTTACCCTTTTTAATCAACTTCACTGCGCATTCGTACATGATTTCAAAATAATCTGAAGCAAAGAAAAGATTCTCTTTCCAATCTGCACCAAGCCATTTGATATCCTCTTTAATAGACTCTACGAACTCAATCTTTTCCTTCGTTGGATTCGTATCATCAAAACGCATATGGAATTTTCCATTATACTTCTGAGCCAAGCCGTAATTTAACAAAATAGACTTGGCATGTCCGATATGAAGATATCCGTTCGGTTCCGGCGGAAATCTTGTGCATACGGTATCATACACGCCTTCTCTCAAATCTTTTTCAATCTCTTGCTCTATAAAATTCTTTGAAACTACTTCCTTTTCCATGGTAGTCCTCCTTAGATAAAAAACGCGACACTACTCTGTAGTGCCGCTTACTAAAAGCTGATGGCGGGACTTGAACCCGTGACCTCCGCCTTACCAAGGCGACGCGCTACCGACTGCGCCACATCAGCACACTGTCTTCGACAGTACTTTTATATACTACTATATGTACCGCCGAAAGTCAAATGTTTATTCCAAAATTGTACGCATTTTTTGTCTGATTCTCTGCAAGGCATTATCGATGGACTTTGGACTTTTATCCAGTAGTTCTGCAATAGCACGATAGTCCTCTCCTTGCAAATGCAGATGAAGCACTCTTCTTTCCATATCACTAAGACGCTCGTTCAATTCATGTACCAGCATTAGCATACGTTCCTTGTCTATAAACAATTCCTCAGGATTATTGTTTGTTTCCATTTCCAATTGTTCAATCAGCGGTGATTGCTTGTCTTCTGATGCCGTTTTCTTAATATCATACAAAGAAATATAGGAATTAAGAGGCATGTGTTTCTGTCTCTGGGACAGTTTAATTGCAGTATACATCTGACGGGAAATACATAGTTCTGCAAAACTATAAAACGATGTTTCTTGATTAATATCGAAGTCCCTGACTGCTTTAAAAAGACCAATCATACCTTCCTGTATTAAGTCATCATTTTCCCCGCCCAGCAAATACATTGCCTTCGCTGCTCGTATTACTACATGTTTATATTTACTGATAATGTAATCCATGATGGCAGTCTCACCCTCTCGAAGTTTACGAATCAGCTGCTCATCCGGCATATTTTCATACTTACTCATATTAGTTCAAACGTTGTCTTACGATTTCATATGCAAGCACACCTGCTGCTACAGATGCGTTCAATGAATCGATGTCACCTTTCATTGGAATGGACGCAATAAAGTCACACTTCTCTTTTACTAAGCGGCTAACACCTTCTCCTTCATTTCCAATCACAAGTCCAATTGGTCCTGTTAAATTCAAGCGATACATCGACTCTCCGCCCATGTCTGCGCAGACGAACCACAGTCCCCTTTCCTTCAATTCTTCCATGGTCTTTGCAAGGTTTGTCACCTTAGCAACCGGAGTATAATTCAGCGCTCCTGCTGATGTTTTCGCCACGGTAGCAGTAAGTCCCACTGCACGATGCTTAGGTATAATCACACCATGTGCACCTGCCAAATTGGCTGTACGGATAATAGCCCCTAAGTTATGCGGGTCCTCAATATTATCCAACAAGATAATAAATGGGTCCTCTCCCTTTTTCTCAGCCAAAGCAAAGATATCTTCTACCTCCGAATACTCATATGCCGCCGCATAAGCAATGACGCCTTGATGCTTCTTTGTCTCAGACAACTGGTCCAGTCTTTCTTTTGTGACAAACTTTAAAATTGTGTCATGCTTTTTAGCTTCTCTTACAATGGTACGAATCGCTCCGTCCTGACATCCATCCAACACGAACAGCTTGTCCACCGGTTTACCAGAACGAAAGGCCTCAATTACTGCATTTCGTCCTTCTATTACTAAATTCTGTACTTTGATTTCTTCACTCATAAATTCCTCCACGAAGCACTTACTACACGTCTGTCTTACTGTCATCCAGACTATCCAGCCCGATTTTAACCAAATCTAATAGTCGCTTGTAATCCTTCTTTAAATACAAGTATCCCAAAAGAGCCTCAAATCCTGTTGCACGGCGATAATCGGTAATTGACTGGTTCTTTGCAGGTGAGACTGACTTGGCATTGCGTCCGCGTTTATAGACTGCATGCTCCTCTTCCGTCAAATGCTCCTGCATGGCCCGCATCATAAGGGACTGGGCTGATGCCTGAACCAGCCTGCTGGTTTCCTGATGAAGCTTGTTCACCTGTTTGTTGCCTTCATTTATCACCAAGCTCTTAATCACCAGATCGTAAATACAATCTCCTATATACGCCAATGTAAGAGGTGAATACTCTCTGATATCCACCTCTTCCATTTCAAACAATTCATTCATATAGGAAACAAAATCAAATCCTACGCTTTTCTCCATTTTACTCCTTCGCGAGTATCCTCTAAGATAATACCCTTTTCTAACAGTTCATTACGGATTTCATCTGCTCTTTGGAAGTTCTTTTCCTTTCTTGCAGCCTGACGTTCTTCGATTAATTTTTCAATATCTTCAGCAAGTAATTCTTCTTCCTTTTCAACAATTATACCAAGAACATCTGTCAATTTCACAATGAGATTTAACAATCCTTCCAAGTACTCTTTTGAACTTTCCCCGTTTGCCGTTGTATTTGCATATTTTACAAGTTCAAATACAGAGGAAATTGCATCTGCGGTATTAAAGTCATCCTCCATTGCATTTTCAAAACCTGTGACAAATTCATTTGTCTTTTTAAATGCAGCCCTTTCTTCCTCGCTCATGGCCTCCACTGTACTTGCGCCGATTAAATGTTTTAGATTAACCACTGCAGTGACAATACGTTCCAATCCATTCTTAGATGCTTCCATTAAATCAGCACTGAAATTCAATGGACTTCTATAATGTGCACTCAGCATAAAGAAACGCAACACCTGCAAATCATATTGTTCGCTAATTTCACGAACAGTAAAGAAGTTGCCAAGCGATTTGGACATCTTGCGATTGTCAATATTTAAAAATGCATTGTGCATCCAGTATTTCGAAAATTCTTTTCCGTTTGCCGCTTCACTTTGTGCAATTTCATTTTCATGATGTGGGAACACAAGGTCCTCACCACCTGCATGAATATCAATCTGGTCGCCCAAATATTTCTTCGACATCACGGAACATTCAATATGCCATCCCGGGCGGCCCTCACTCCATGGTGACTCCCACGCTGGCTCTCCTTCTTTTTTCGGCTTCCATAGTACGAAATCCAACGAATCTTCTTTCTCATCCTCACCAGTTACCAAAAGGGAACGTCCTCCGGATTGTAAATCATCTAAGTTTTTGTGGGATAACTTACCATATTCATCAAATCTTCTTGTACGGAAATATACAGTACCATTCTTTTCGTAAGCATAACCGTCTTTGATAAGTTTTCCAATCATCTCAATCATGCCGCCGATTTCTTCTGTTGCCAGTGGATGAGTAGTTGCCGGTTTCACATTCATCCCAGCCATATCCTTCTTACACTCTGCAATATATCTCTTCGCAATCTCGTCAGCAGTTACGCCTTCCTCGATGGCTTTTTTGATAATCTTATCATCCACATCCGTGAAATTTGACACGAAATTCACATCATAGCCTTTATATTCAAAATAACGTCTCACTGTATCAAATACAATCATCGGTCTCGCATTTCCGATATGAATGTAATTGTATACTGTAGGACCACATACATACATCTTTACCTTTCCTTCCTCAATTGGAACGAATTCTTCTTTTCTTTTTGATAATGTGTTAAATACCTTCATGTTAGCCTCCTTATCTCTATCTTTAAATCCTATTCAAAATCCCATATTTTGTCAACCTCTAGACCTCTTCATTTATAAAAATTTTTGCATTTTTTAGGTCTAAATTGATTTCCGGGTTCAAAACCTTCGCCATAATCATTGGTTTTACTTCTCCAGAGCCATATCCCGTACACAAAACGCGTTCTGTTTCACTTCCGGTAAGATGATAAATGGCATGCTGTAAATCCTGCTTGTTTTGGAATATCGGTTCCCTGATAACGAAATGCTTATCTTCTGCACCAATGCACGCATAACAAAAAACACCTTCTATTTTTTCGTCACGTTTTGCCAATAAAATCCCGCCATCTTCACTTGCAAGTTCCAAAAGTAACGTTTCATAATATTTGGAGTCTCGCCAAGTGACAACATCATACTCTTGTAACATCTGATTTGCGAAGTTGGCAATCATTTGACAGTGTTCTGTACTTGCTTCAACAACTTCCAAAGTGCTATCCTCACACTTTTTTCCAGGCACATTTTCTCTATTTTGCTCATAGACAAATTCAAACCCAAACGGCTTATAGATTGCCTCATCTGCCGGCATCAGAAAGGTAAATAGTTCTTCTCTATCCGTCATGACCTGCAATACATAATTCAAAAGTTGTCTCATTAAACCACGTTTTCTGTGACTTTCTTTGGTTGCAACTGCCACAATATAATAAGTCTGAAACAACTTGTCTCCAATACGCATCTCATATGGATTCAGATGCAACATGGATACTATTTCACCGTCATCTTCTATCACATAGATTTCATTATTCTTTATCTTTATGGAATAATAATAATCCAGAAACTCCGGCGTATCTTCTGTGAATATCTCTTCCCACAGTTTTCGTGTTCTGATGTGCTCATTTGATTGAAGTTTTCTAAGCTTCATATTTCTTACATCCTCCGCATATCACATCATTATATCTGTTGCATAAGTTATTGTAACATAATTTAACAATTGGATATAGTCCTAATGTTATAAAACTTTTAGCATTTGAACTAAGGTATGTGACTCCACCTATTTTAAATTGAATTTCTTTTAGATGCATAATTGCAATTTCTAACAACTGCTTTCCAGTAATTTTATTATTAGCATTATTAGAGAAATTTTTACTTAATTGAGCTATTAAATATGCGGCCAAATGAAAACTATTAGAATGCTCACTACCTTCACTCATTCGTGCTACTTTTTTCATAACACTCTTACTAATATTGCTATTACTATTAACTTCTATTGGTTTGATTGTTAACGTGAAATACCCGACTAATTCTGTTGTGTCATTAGAAAACACTAGATATGTAACTGATTGGTTTTTCTTTGTAAACTCTATTGAGCTTTGCTTTAAAAATTTTTCAACATCCGGATTTTTCGGACAAGTGAACTCGGAAAGAATGTATTGCAAATCATTCTCACCAAGTCCCTCTTCCTCTTGTAAATACTTACGAATGTTGAATACCGTAAATTGACTGGTATCATTCATTCGTTCTTTTCCTTCTTTCCATAAATTTTCTAATTTCTTCTGCACTTTTAAGTTCTGTTACCTTTACACTTGGTTCTGGAGTCACAGATTTTGCAGATTCCTCAATTGCATTGACAAACATTTCCACCTGTTCTTTTCCAGAAATCACAAAATGTTTGGTAATACTTGATGTTGCCATACTTAACACCTCCTCGTAAAATCTACCGAACCCCTCTGACTAA
Organism: Faecalimonas sp.; assembly: GCA_036307525.1. Lineage (GTDB taxonomy): Bacteria > Bacillota > Clostridia > Lachnospirales > Lachnospiraceae > Faecalimonas. The sequence continues at coordinate 1,436 of JAXJXL010000003.1, read as the reverse complement.
GCAAATTTCTTTGCTCATTATTAGTATACTAAATATATTAAAAATATACAATAAGTTTTCATTATTGTTTATTCTTACATCCACCACAGCCGGCGCATCCCTCTTCACTGTCAGCCACCTTAAAACTTGCTAAATTTGTCATCTTTTCAATGGCACAAATTGCCTGGGACGAGATTCCTTCTCCCGTACCTGTAAAGCCCAAACCTTCCTCTGTGGTTGCTTTCACATTTACCTGGTCTAATTCAATTCCTAGCGTATCCGCAATATTTTTTCTCATTTCTTGAATATATGGTGCCATCTTCGGACGTTGCGCAATAATGGTCGCATCAATATTTTCAATCACGTACATGTGCTCGTCCAAAAGCTTGCCAACATGTTCAAGCAGTTTAATGCTGGAGATTCCCTTATACTGCGGATCTGTATCTGGAAAATGTTTTCCGATATCACCCAATGCCGCAGCACCAACAAGCGCATCCATAATTGCATGCACCAAAACATCTGCATCCGAATGTCCTAACAGCCCTTTCTCATATGGAATGGTCACGCCACCTAAAATTAATTCTCTATCTTCTACTAATTTATGAACATCATATCCTAAACCTACTCGCATAGTTAACCTCTCTTTTTACTTTATAATAGAATAGTATATCATATTTTAGGTCTTTACCAAGATTTTTTTGCACAAATATATGATTTTACGGTGCAAATCATACATATACTCTACCATACCGTAAATAAGTCTGTTTTTAGAATTATAAAACATGGTTTAACGGTGTAAATCTAAGAAAACCGCCCTCGCACCGTAAATATATGATTATAAAACTTGCTGTTACGGTGTCAAACAATGAAAACCCTTTGCACACCGTAAAATATCTGTGTAGGGCTTGCATGTTCTATGTTTTATGCACAAAAACTACGGTGTGTTATGCAAAACCTATCTGTCACGCAGTATTTTCATAAAAACAAACTTTTTTTACCCTCAAAATTACGGTGAATTTGTCAATATCTCTTTCTCGCACCGTAAATCCATACAGTCAGGGTAGAAATTAGGGTAGAAAATCTAAAAATTTCTGTATTGTATATAATTGAACAATGAAAAAAGCCCATAAAGATGGGCTTTTGGAGTAGTAGCGGGAACTGGATTCGAACCAGCGACACTACGGGTATGAACCGTATGCTCTAGCCAACTGAGCTATCCCGCCAAACTAATCGCGCCAGTTTCGTAGAAACTGTGTGCATCGTGCGAAGCACGCACGTCACATTTTGCGACTCTAGATTTAAATATTACGACAACCTACGTGTCGCAAAATGGGACCAACAGGGCTCGAACCTGTGACCCCCTGCTTGTAAGGCAGGTGCTCTCCCAGCTGAGCTATGATCCCAAAGTTTCTTGTCGACTTTTGTTTCGCAACCGACTTGGTTATAATACACTGAAC
>JAXJXL010000002.1:0-2463 GCA_036307525.1 Faecalimonas sp. | reverse complement strand
TTGATTTTGGGATTGCAAAGGTATGAATATTTTGTTGAAATGCAAACTTTTTTTGCGAAAAAATCCACTTTTTGATAACTTGGTCACATGAAACGCTTTTTCCTGACCATAATTTTCGTTTTTACGACAACGATTTGCTTGTGTGGACAACCCAAGTCTCTTGGTGTAAGAGTCCGGTAGTTTGACACTTTCTTGAAAAATTAAATTTTGTAAATATTTGATAGACTTTCTGTTGAAAGTCTTTTTTTTGTCAAATTTAATTTCTATATTTGTAGTATATTGTGATATGTTACAAAGCAGATTATGATACTAAAATCTTGTAATTCAAAGAATTATACATTTTACTATGTTCAGAAGTCCTTTCGAACAGAAACCGGCAAGTGTTCCACCAAGAATATAGAGCGCTTGGGCACCATAGATGACTTGCGGAAGCGTTTTGGTGATAAGGATCCGATTGGTGAGGCAAAGAAATATGTTGCAGGACTAACTGCTGCAGAGAAGGAAAGCAATAAAAAAGTTATTGTTGAGTACTCTCCAACGGCCTTTATTCAGAAAAACGAGCAACGCAGCTACAATGGCGGCTATCTGTTCTTGCAGAAGATCTATCATGAACTGGGTCTTGACTATATCTGCAAGAAGCTCGAGAAAAAGCACAAGAACAAGTATGACCTGAGTGAAATCTTGTCAATGCTTCTGTACACTCGCGTCCTCTATCCTGGTTCAAAGCTATCTTCTCTTGAGGATGCCAAAAGACTTATAGAACAGCCTTCTGCGGATATACATCAGGTATACCGTGCCCTTAGCCTGCTTGCAACTGAGTTCAATGAGGTGCAGGCAGATGTCTATAAGCGCAGTCTGAAGTTGGGCAAAAGGGATACTCGCGTCGTGTACTACGACATGACCAACTACTTCTTTGAATGGGAGGAGGAACAGGGTCTGGTTCAGTATGGACACAGCAAAGAAGGACGTCCACTGCCTATTGTTCAGATGGGTCTGTTCATGGACAAGGACGGCTTTCCATTGGCAATGTGCATAGAGCCGGGCAATACGGCTGAAACCACCACGCTCAAGCCGATGGAAGAACTTCTGAAGGAAAAGTTCGGACTATCTAAACTCGTTGTATGCACAGACGGTGGTCTATCATCTTATGAGAACAGGAAAAATGACAGTGTTGGAGACAGGGCCTTCATCACCGTTCAATCTCTAAAGAAACTCAAGAAGCCGCTTCAAGACTGGGCGCTGGAGGCCACTGGGTGGCACATGAGTGGTTCGAATGAAGAATATGACCTCAGCCAGTTGAATCCTGACGAATACTATAATGTAACCTTCTATAAGGAGAGATGGGAGCCTATAAAGATGTCTACAGGTGAAATTCTGGAACAGCGTCTTATTGTTACCTTCTCGTTCAAGTATAGAGAATATCTTTCCTATGTACGCGATCGTCAGATATCAAGAGCGCAGGCTCTGATTGACTCTGGGCGTGGCAACACATCAAAGCGCAAGAGTCCGAATGATGCTAAGAGATACATCAAATCGGAATACTGCACGCCAGATGGAGAGCTGGCTCAGATAGAAAACTTCTCACTCAATCAAGATATGATCGATCAGGAATCTCGTTTCGATGGCTTCTATGGCATATGTACAGACCTTGAAGGCTCCGCTCCTGAGATAATAAAGATAAATGGCGGCAGATGGATCATCGAGAACGGCTTCCGCACGATGAAGACTGACCTTAGGGCAAGACCGGTATACTTGAAAAGAGACGACAGGATCAAGGCACACTTCCTGACCTGCTTTCTGTCGCTGCTTCTTTACAAGTATCTTGAAAAGAAGGTCAACCGTGGCGGTCAGTACTTCACTACATCTGAAATCATAGGAACACTTAGGGATATGAACTTCCTGAGCGTTACTGGAGAAGGATACATCCCGACATACACTCGAACAGACCTCACGAACAATCTACATGGATCAGCAGGCTTTAGGACTGACTATCAGATAGTTACAAAGAAGCAGATGAAAAGCATCATAGCACAGACAAAGAAACGTGATAAGGATAATGAAGACTAATAGTTGTGATGGGGTGGACTTCGGGCGGCGTAGTCGCCCGTGACTTCGTGAACGGGAGGGACCCAGCTCTGCTGGGAGGGATAGTGCCGTAGGCACGTACCGGACCGAAGTCCACCCCATCACAACGGCTTATATACTACATATCCAGAAAAAATCTTGAGGCTACAAATCGCCATTACAGCGGTCTGTAGCCTCGAAATATGTCATATTATCCTAAATGCAAGTGTCAAAGACAGGAATATAGAAAAACTTTTCATTATCTGCATCTGTTATCTGCAGGCCTGTTTCTATTGTCTATAACAAAATTGTTTTCTAAATTTGCCACATAAAGCGTGAAATCATCCCTTGAGAAACTTGGATTATGAATAAGCCATTTGTTTACGACAAATACGTCAC
>JAXJXL010000001.1:0-2215 GCA_036307525.1 Faecalimonas sp. | reverse complement strand
GTGTGCCTGTCTCTCTGTAATTTTCTCTGGTGCATCAATACATGCATCAATTTTGTCAAAATCCCATCCTGCTGGGTAAAATCCTTCAAGTGCTGAACCTTTTACTGTTGAATTAAAATTCATAATCTGTACTCCTTTTTCATTATATTTTATTTTTTTGTTTTATAACATGTGTTATTTCTAACTATGGCAGATAACGCTTTGTCGTTCCCTTCAGATATACCTGACATTGTGTAAATCCTTCTGCATAGTCTGCTCCACATTGGAATCCTCTGTATCTGCAACAGGTTTTCACCATATCAGGGAAATCAATACCGTCATGGTCACGCATCCATACTATCTGTGATTCGTGGCAGTTTAACATCTCCAACTTCTTATCAATGTATGGTGTTACATCTACATATTCTGTCGGTTGAAAATTCACACCACACAATGTATCCATGTAGTAAATCGGTGTAAGTCTTGCTTTACCTTCTACCCCAACATCATAGTGTGGAAGTGTAGCTGCGAAACATGCATCAAACACTAACTTGGATGTTGCCACATGGTCTGGCATATAATCGTTCGGGTCATGTGTGATAATAAAATCAGGATCTACCTGCTTAATCACACGAACCACCTTGTCTCTGGATTCCTTGTTGTTGTCATAGATTTCGAGGTCGTCAAAACCGCCCCAAATAACCTCAAATCCGGCAAGTTCTCCACTCTTCTTCGCTTCTTTTGCTCTCATTTCCGTCAGTTCATCCGGCATAATGATTTCATGGCCTTGATTTCCACTGGACAAATGACAGACAACAACTCTGTCTCCACGCTCTTTACATTTTAAAAGCGTACCGGCACATGCAATTTCCATATCATCCGGGTGACATGAGATTACTAAAACCGTATACATACAAAACCTCCTTTATCTTGTACAATATTTTCTGCTTTTATTATAACAACCTGCTCTTTACATGAGAGTGCAAAATCAGTTATAATATTTGTAAAATCAGACAACGAGGTGTTTATATGAAAGATAATTTTGCACGTATAAGTTTTGAAAAAATATTTAATGTAGACAAGATTATTACCATTTTCTATATGGAGTTGTCCAAAAACTTTTATTACGAGGGAGAAAAACATGATTTTTGGGAAATGGTATACATTGACAAAGGGGAAATGATTTGTACCGCTGATGACAAGAGATTTGTATTAAAAAGCGGCGAGATGACCTTCCATAAGCCAAACGAATTTCACAACCTTTCAGGTGACAGTAGCGTTGCCCCTAATGTCAGCATTCTGACCTTTGAATGTAAAAGCCGTGCCATGAAGCATTTTGAAGGAAAGATTTTCAGACTGAACGCAGAAGAAAAATCTCTGTTATCCACGCTATTTTCAGAAGGTTTGTCTTGCTATCAATTGGAGGATGCGCGTAATCCTCTCCTGCAAAAATTAAAGGTCATCGAGCCTTCTCCTCTTGGAAGTAGCCAGATGACCAAAAATTTATTGGAAATTTTCCTTATTAAGTTGTGTCGCAATACCGATGTTGTTACAAAGGAAATGCGCCAGAGCTATGTCATTGATGGTATTGATGTACCGTATAATGTGATGGAAGTCCTTGATTATCTAAAGGAGCACATTTATGGCAAGGTTACCATCCAAGATTTAGCAAAACATTTAGACAAGAGCGAAAGCACCGTGAAGCAGCTTTTTGCTCAGTACCGTGAAGGTGGGATTATCCGTTACTACAATGCCCTTAAGATCAAAGAGGCCCGTAAGCTCATCCGCGAAGGCAAATATAATATGACTCAGATTTCTGATATGCTGCAGTTTGACAATCCGCAATATTTTTCAAAATGCTTTAAGGCTGTGACCAATATGACACCGAGTGAGTATAAAGCGTCAATTATAAGGTAAAAAATAGTGCAGAAGCATTTCGCTTCTGCACTGTATGTATTATCATCGCCTATAGAGGGTATGTATAAGATTCATCTTCTTTATCCGGATTTTCTCCTTCCGATAAATCTTTATCATCTTCTTTATCTGTGTTTTCGTTTGTGTCGTTACTATCCGTATTGTCGGTATTGTCGGTATTATCATTGCTACCGCTTGTTGTGTCATTGCTATTAGATGAACCATCCCACGAACTCGGTGCGCTTACACTATTTTGTGGTTTCTCAGAATTTTTGTCCTCTTCCTCGTCTTCCACAACTTCCAAACCGTCCCCATCATATGG